>JANRJQ010000004.1:845000-959073 GCA_033763895.1 Chloroherpetonaceae bacterium
GAAATCACTTCGTTTTCTTTTTTCATTTTTCGCTCCTTGATTTCCTTTTATGAAAATCTAAATCCGTAAATTTTTGTTATAAATATTTGTCTTCTGCTTTGTTCTTATAACATTTTTTTGAATTAATTCACTTCATTATGTCTCAAGCTTTAATGAGCCCGCGTTGGCTTCGCCTTGTAAAAGTTGAAGAAATCGAAACGGATGTTTATTTCATCGATCTTTATGTTTCTCCTTTGCCGGCGGCTGAACTCATTTCACAACACTTGTCTGAAAACCCCGTCCTTTATGCTTTTGCCGTTTTTAACAAAGAGAATAAATATCTTTTGAGTTATGCGCTTGAAATTCGCGAAACCTCTCGCCTTCTTGATTCAGGCGAAGAAGAAACATACATTGGCTATTTTCTTGAAACATATTGTGAACACAAGCAATTCAGTTGTAAGAATTTTAAGGAAACCACACCAACGCTCGAAACAGTTCGCGCCTTTGTCCTCTCACTTGTTAATGAATACGATGCTATCCCCAAGATGATCAATTACGACCAAGAATCTGCCAAAAGGGACATCGTTCAAGATTCCGATGAAGGCGAGTAGCGTAAACTCAGTTTTTTCGCTGTTAACTTCGTTGAATTTGATTTTTGTTCCTTTCCATTTTCGCTTGATAAAGTTGAATCACTTTCAAGAATCTTTAAAAGGTCGCTACACTTCGAATTGAATATCGGATGAATCGGGTTTCCGACTTCCAAGAGTGGCCGCAAGACAAATTCTCTCCGGTGCAATTCGGGATGTGGGATGGTTAGAACATCAGATTTTATCACCAACTGATCGTAAAAGAGGATATCCAAATCAAGTGGTCGCGATTCCCATTTTTTTCTTGGCTCTCGCCCGCTTTCTTTTTCTAGTTGCTTCAGTTCTCGAAGTAATTCCTCTGGACTTAATTTCGTTTCAATTAGCCAAACGGCATTGAGGTATGGTGGTTTTGAATAATCGATTCCTTCCGTTGTTAGTGCCGGACTTTCCCAAAAGCTGGAGCCTTTCAAGACCCGAAGCGAAAGATGATGCTGCAGTCGATTTAATGCAGTTTCAAGCGTTTCGTGTGGGATTCCAAATTTCCCTGCCACATTTGCTCCTGCGCCAAGCCAAACTAAATGCCAATCGTTTTCAGGTGAGCGCATATTCCACTTCAGCATAGTCACAAACCCCGCCCACGGGTGGGTTTCGCTTTCTCACCTTTACTTTAATTTCCTCAATATCTGCAAAGTCCTTTTTGAGTTCTTCAGCAATATTTTTTGCAACCTTTTCGATGAGGTAGTATTTTTTGGGTGTGATTACTTCTTTCATAATTTTATACACTTTTTCATAATCAACGGTCTTTGAGAGTGAATCCGTCGCACCTGCTTCTGTAAAGTTGTAGGTTAATTCGACATCGACTTCATATCGAGCACCAACTTTATGTTCGGCTTCGCTTACCCCGTGATGAGCATAAAAGATGGCATTGACCAATCTGATTTTTCCTTTTGAAGTTGTCATTTTTCCGTTGACAATTTCATGTTTTAGTACTTTTTCGTTACCTGTGTTTTTTTGATTTTCCATTTTGATTTTTCTGTGTGCTTTTCCCCTTTTGCCTTAAATTACCTTAGCAATCTATTATACGCTAATCATATTCTCATGCCTGAGCTTCATCTCATTCCTCTATTCCCTTTGCCGGTTGTGGTTTGCCCAACCGAGCCATTACCACTTCATATTTTTGAAGAACGCTACAAGCAAATGATTGCCGACTGTCGCAAAGAACTATTGGGCGATCGGCCTTTGCCTTTTGGTGTTTCACTCGCTTATAACAACAAACTCTATACCATCGGTTGTTCCGTAGAAATTACTGAAGTGGTGAGCGAATATCCTGACGGACAATTGGATATTATCACTACAGGCTTAACCCGTTATAAAATGATTGAAACCTATCGAGACCGTGCCTATATGCGCGCTCAAGTAGAATATTTTCAAGATGATGACCATCAAGTTGATATACTTCAACGTGAACGCGCCATCACACTTCACATGAAGTTCCGTGAACTCATTCAAGGCGAGACATTTGTTGAGGAATATGAAGAAACTGATTCCGTTTCGTTTCGCATCGCACATTCCTCAGGTTTTGATGTGCTTCAAAAGCAAAAATTATTAGAGATGCGGAGTGAAACTGAGCGACTCCTTTTTATTATTTCTTACTTTGAAAAGGCCATTCCTGAAATTGAACGTTCTGAAGAAATTAAGCGACGGGTTCGCTCCAATGGTCATTTCAAAAATTTTGATTCACCAAATTTTTAATATGTCTGATCAATTTCGCGAGTTTCATGAAGAGTGTGAGCTCGAAACGCTTGAGCTTGCAATGATTGAAGATTTGAATGAGGGCGATATTACCACGCTTGCCATAATTCCACCAACTCACCGTAGTAAGGGAATTTTTCGCGCGAAGTCATTCGGTGTAATTTCTGGACTTGCTGTTGCGGAGCGACTTTTTTCCCTATCGGCTCTGCCTAATCATTTTCATTCTTTTATTAAAGATGGGGAGGAGGTCGAGTCTGGCACTATTATTGCCGAAGTTACAGGCCCAACGGATACGCTTCTTGTCTGCGAACGCACCTCGCTTAATGTGATGCAGCGGATGTCTGGCATCGCAACTAAAACAAGGGAATTTGTTCGAGCGGTTTCACATACCAAAGCCGTGATTTTAGATACCCGTAAAACCTCTCCCGGAATGCGTTACTTTGATAAAGCAGCCGTTCGCGATGGCGGCGGGCGGAATCATCGCTTTGGTCTCTATGATATGATATTGATTAAAGATAATCATGTTGATGCTGCAGGTTCCGTTGGTGAAGCCATTGCACGGGCAAAAGCCTACTTAAAAAAGGAATCACTTGAAGTGAAAATTGAAGTGGAAGTTCGTTCAATTCCTGAACTAAAAGCGGCACTAATTTCGAAACCCGACATTATTCTGATTGATAATTTTACGATTGATGCTTTGAAGGAGGCGGTTGAGATATCAAGAGAAATAAATCCTAAAGTTTTGCTGGAAGCTTCCGGTGGGGTTTCACTTCAAACTGTCGGTAAAATCGCTGAAACCGGCGTTGATTTTATTTCTGTTGGTGAATTAACTCATTCCGTAACCGCGTTAGATATTTCAATGAAAATTATTCCTCTCGCGTCATAAACCCTAACTCTGATTGAATAGATTATTTTCATATTATTCCAAAATCTCCAGTAATTGAAAAGATTAATTTCACTATTTAACCAATCTCGAAAGATAATTTGGTTGCAAAGTTTTATCGTTAAAGTTAAACCACAAACCTTTTAGCGTACTAATTTCTATTTCCGAATAAATCTCAAATTGTATGAACTATTTTTCTTATCCACAAAAAAAGGCTGCCAATTTGGCAGCCTTTTCTGTAGGTAATGATTTTTTTTGGTTATGCACCTGCAGCAGTTTCTTTTGCACTTGAATCCTTTTTGGTTTTCGATTCTTTTGAACCTCGAACGCGTTTTGCACGATCTTGCTTTTGTGCCTTTGGCGCTTCAGTAATTTCGCTGTAATCGACAAGTTCAATGAAAGCCATTTTTGCACCGTCACCAAAACGGGGTGGCATTTTCACCACACGTGTATATCCACCGTTGCGAGCGGAAGTTTTACTTGCGACGTCTCCAAATAGCTCTTTTATCGCTTCTTTATCCTTAATGACTTTAAAGACTTCGCGTTGTGCGTGAAGTGTACCGGCTTTGGCCTTTGTAATTAAGGGTTCAAAGTACATGCGTAGGTCTTTTGCCTTAGCTTCTGTTGTTTGAATCCGCTTGTGCAAAATTAATTGTGTACAAAGATTCGACATCAAAGCATGTCTGTGGGTTGTCGTCCGTCTTAATTTACGGAGCGGTTTCAATTTTCTCATTTTTCTAAATCGTTACTGGTGTATAATCTTGTAAACTGTCCTTAGATTTCTTTTAGGCGGTATTTGCTCACATCCATTCCGAAATGAATGCCGC
The DNA here is from genome assembly GCA_033763895.1 of Chloroherpetonaceae bacterium. Classification (NCBI taxonomy): domain Bacteria; kingdom Pseudomonadati; phylum Chlorobiota; class Chlorobiia; order Chlorobiales; family Chloroherpetonaceae; species Chloroherpetonaceae bacterium. Next base: position 849,026 of record JANRJQ010000004.1, read on the forward strand.
GTGTTTCGACAAGTTCGCGCAATTCCGCGAGTGATTTTTTTCCAAAGTTTTTGAAATTGAGCAATTCTTCTTCTCTTTTTGCAACCAACTGGCCTAAGGTTTCAATTTCCGCCGAACGCAAGCAATTGTGAGAACGCACGGAAAGTTCAAGATCTTCAATGCGTGTGGTTAAGAGATTTCTCATTCGGTTAAACTCCTCATCATCAGTCTTGGTCGTTTCAGTCATCACTTCTTCATCTGCGGTTTGAGTAAACTGAGAGAAGAGCTTAATATGATCACTAATTATCCTACCAGCCAAAGTAATTGCTTCATCTGGTAATATTGAACCGTCAGTTTCTACTTCCAAATTCAATTTTTCATAGTCTGTTCTCTGACCAACACGAGTATTTTCAACACTATAACGAACATTCTTGATTGGTGTATAAATTGAATCCACTGGAATAAATCCAATTGGCGCATTATCTGGTTTGTTGTCTTCCGCCGGAACATAGCCTCTACCTCTGCCTACGGATATATCAATTTTCAAAGTGGCATTTTTATTGAGTGTCGCGATATGAAGTTCCGGATTGAGAATTTCAAAATCAACTTCTGGGCTTACAATATCACCTGCTACAAAATCCTTTGGTCCCTTTAAAACTAAAGAGACGGTTGCGCTTTTTTTGCTGATTGAACGGAATCGGACTTGTTTCAGATTGAGAATGATATCAGGTAAATCTTCCTTAACACCTTCAATTGTTGAGAATTCATGCAATACGCCATCAATTTTAATCCCTGTTATCGCAGTTCCGGGAAGAGAAGAAAGTAATACCCTACGAAGTGTATTGCCAATCGTAACACCGTATCCGCGTTCTAGCGGTTGAGCTGTAAATTTGCCGTAGTTATTTGAATAGGACGCTTCGTCTAATTCTAACTTTTCCGGCATTTGCATTGATTGTATCATATCTTCAAATTTTTTATTCTTAACTGGCGACTTACTTCTACTGTAGTCTTAGCTGTTACTTCGAGTACAATTCAACAACCAACTGCTCGTTGAAAGGTTCGTTGACATCCGCACGATCGGGTATGGCTAAGAAAGTTGCTTTAGCCGCTGCTTTATCAACTGCGATCCATTTTGCAATGGTGTTTTCAATTCTTTTATTCAACGAGGCTCGCACTGCTTCTAAGTCCTTGCTTTTTTCACGGAAAGTAATCACATCTCCGGCTTTCAATTGAAATGAAGGGATATTGACTTTTTTTCCATTGATAAGCAAGTGTCCGTGAGAAACCAATTGGCGAGATGCGCGGCGAGATACAGCGAATCCCGCGCGATAAATTACATTATCCAGACGGCGCTCAAGCATTTTTACTAAGTTATCACCGGTAACACCTCTTTGTGACGCCGCTTTTTCGTAATAATTTCGAAATTGCTTTTCAAGGACGCCATAGATGTACTTCATTTTTTGCTTTTCGCGAAGCTGAACGGCATATTCAGAAATCTTGCTTTTTCTGGATTGCCCGTGCTGACCCGGTGGGTAAGGACGACGCTCAAGATATTTCTCATCTTTGGCGGTAATTGCAACGCCCAGTCTTCGTGAAACTTTTGCTGTTGAACCTAGGTATCGTGCCATTTGGCTTTATCTCCCAATAATTATCGATTAAACTCTTCTGCGTTTTGGAGGGCGGCATCCATTGTGAGGAAGCGGCGTAATATCGCGGATTGAACGAACTTCTAATCCGGCTACTTGCATCGAACGTATCGCTGCGTCTCTCCCCGAACCCGGCCCTTTAATCAGCACATCCACTTTTCTCATTCCCAATTCGTGGGCTTCTTTTGCGGCTGATTCCGCTGTTACCTGTGCTGCGTAAGGCGTATTCTTTTTTGAACCTTTAAATCCCATTTTGCCTGCGGTTGACCAAGAAACGGTGTTACCGACAGAATCTGTAATCGTGACAAGCACATTATTGAAGGTCGCTTTAACATGCGCAATGCCTTCACTGGTAACCGATACTTTTTTCTTCTTTTTTACTGGACTGGCCATCTTTCAACTTTATTTTTTACTTTTTAGCTGCTGCTTTCTTCTTACCTGCAACCGTCTTTCGCTTTCCTTTACGTGTACGCGCATTGGTTCGCGTTCTTTGACCCCTCACCGGCAAACCTCTCCGATGACGAAGTCCTCTATAGCAACCAATATCCATTAATCGCTTAATTGAAAGTTGCTGCTCACTTCTAGCTTGACCTTCAACACGGTATTCCGATGTAATAATGCTACGAATCGCATTCGCATCATCATCTGTCAGTTCTGCAATTTTTCGATCTTCACTAATTTTAGCTTTTGCCAAAATTTTTTGAGCTGAAGATTTTCCAATTCCATAGATGTAAGTTAAACCAATAACCGAGCGCTTATTTCTCGGTAAATCCACCCCTGCTATACGCATGTGCTCTTCTGTTTAATAATTGGGATTAATTGAAATTACCCTTGGCGTTGTTTATGATTCGGGTTTTTCTTGCAAATCACCAAAATTTTCCCATTTCTTTTGATAATCTTGCAACTCTCGCAACGCTTTTTAACCGATGAATAGACTTTCATATTGTGCTTCTCTTTTCTTGTTCCAGACCTTTCTTTTCCCGTTAAGGTATATAAAAAAAGGGCGCAAAGATAAAAAAATATAACTTTCCAACCAATTTATTTATAACGGTAGTTAATTCTACCCTTCGAGAGATCGTAAGGTGAAACTTCTACCCTTACACGGTCTCCCGGTAAGATTTTAATAAAATTCATTCTCATTTTTCCCGAAATATGTGCAAGAATTTCAAGGTTATTTTCAAGTTTTACCCTAAAACTTGCATTCGGGAGGGCTTCTAAAATAACCCCATCAATTTCAATTGCTTCTTCTTTCGCCAAACGAATTAAAGATTTAATGATGAATTAGAGACTAACAAGTTGTTCAGCTCGTACCGCTTTAGTTTCGCTTCTTTTCAAGCGGGATATTGTTAAAACCTCTGCTCTATCTTTGCGAACGATAATCGTGTGCTCAAAGTGTGCGGAGGGTTTTCCATCCCCCGTAATGGCGGTCCAAGTGTCGGAACCAATTTTTGCTTTTCTTGACTTTCCAAGATTAATCATTGGTTCAATTGCTAGAGCCATCCCTTCTCTTAAAAATGTACCGGTTCCTCTTTTTCCTAGGTTTGGCACTGCAGGCTCTTCATGCAACCTTGTTCCAATACCGTGGCCAACCATATTTTCAATTATACCGTAGCCAAATTTTTCAGCGTTTTCCTGAATGGCTGCAGATATATCAAAGAGCCTCTTCCCTACAATAGCTTGTTCAATTCCCAATTCTAAACAGTGCTCTGTTTCTTCGACCATTTTTTTTATTTCAGGCTTTACCTCACCAACAATAAATGTTCTGGCAGAATCTGAGTGGTAACCATTCTTGAATGCGCCACAATCAACTGAAACAATATCGCCACTCTTAATTACGCGTTTCAAATTTGGTATCCCGTGTACAACCTCCTCGTTGATTGAGGTGCAAAGTGTAGCGGGATATGGTCTTGTCCCCACTGATCCTTTCGGAACATAATTCAAAAAACTTGGCAAAGCTCCTTGACCTCGAATAAATTCTTCGGCTAAAACATCCAAGTGCTTAGTTGTGATACCTTCTCGAATTTCTTGCTGTAACAAGTCAAGGGCCTCTGCAACAATTCGTCCGGCCTCACGCATCAGTTCAATCTCTTTTTCGCTTCGTGCCGTAATCATTTTTTAAGCGGTTGCGCTGCTACGACTTTTAATCCTTCCTGATTTCATAAATCCATCGTAATGACGCATGAGTAAATGACTTTCAATCTGTTGCAAAGTATCTAATGCAACACCCACTATAATTAATAAACTGGTTCCTCCGAAGTATTGCGCAAAACCCGGTGTCACATTCCCGAATTTGATTAAAATTGTCGGCAAAATTGCAATTAACGCAAGCGAGAAAGCGCCGGGCAATGTGATTCGGGTAAGAATATTATCGATAAAATCAGATGTGCTTTTTCCCGGTCTGACGCCCGGAATAAATCCACCTTGCTTCTGCATTGTATCTGCAACATCTTTTGGATTAAATGCAATTGCAGTGTAAAAATAAGTAAAGAATACAATCAAGAGTCCAAACATGATCGCATATCCCCAAGAATCATATGCAATCCATTGGCTGACCCTTTGCATCGTTTCACTTTCAGGAAAAAAGGAAATGAGCGTACTTGGTATAAACATGATGGATTGAGCGAAAATAATAGGCATAACACCAGCCGTATTGATTTTCATCGGGATGTATTGGGTTGAACCACCCACAACTTTTCGATTAACAACCCGCTTAGCGTATTGAACCGGGATTCGTCTAGTACCAACAGTAATGAATACGACAGCTGCGATAATCGCGACCATAATCGCGAGGACAATTAATTCGATGATTATGTTCTTATTTCCAGAAGCCACCATCTGCCATTCTCCCACAAGTGACTGTGGAAAGCGCGCTAAAATTCCAATCATAATGATGAGCGAAATTCCATTTCCGATTCCACGCTCAGTAATTCGTTCACCTAACCACATTGTGAAAACAGTCGCAGCAGTTAATGTGAAAATGGTAGATATGGTAAATAAAAAACCGGGATCAGGAACAATGGATTGACCAAAAGACGATGGACTTTGCAAACTTACACTTAATCCCCACGCTTGTAGTGCCGCTACGAATACAGTTCCAAGTCTTGTGTATTGATTAATCTTTTTTCGCCCTTCTTCTCCTTCTTTTTGAAGCTTTTGGAAATAGGGTGCCACTGCACCCAAAAGTTGAATAATAATTGAAGCTGATATATATGGCATAATACCAAGCGCAAATACGGATGCGCGCTTGAATGCCCCACCGACGAATAAGTCAAAAAGTCCAAAAAGGTCATTACTTGGTCCTTGAGCTGCAGCTTGAACAGCAACGGCGTCGACTCCCGGAATCGTTACATGCGACCCAAGTCTGTAAATGAAAAGAAGTGCTATCGTGTAAAGAATACGATCCTTCAACTCTTCAATTTTCCCGATGTTTCTTATACTTTCAAAAAGCTTCATTCTCTATTGGGCATTACGATTTACGGCGGCTCTTATTTAATTGCATTATTTCGCGGTTTTTTTTGCTGCTGCTTTTTTCTTTTCAAGCTTTATGGCCTTTTTATGTTTTTCTACACTTTTCTTAGGCGTTACCAAAGCCTTCAACACATCACCCGCGGATTTCATTGTCTCAGCTTCTGCCAGTGTTCTTTCAGCAATAATTATGCTTCCGCCAGCTTTTTCAATTTTTTCTTTCGCTACCGAACTAAAGGCATGTGCCGTAATTTTAATTGGCTTTGTTACTTCACCTTCCGAAAGTACTTTTAATTTCGTCCTTCGTCTTGCAACGCCTGCTTCAACGAGCGATTCAAGGGTCATTGTTGTGCTCAATTTTCCTTTTTCAACGAGCGCAATAAGATCGGCAATATTAATGACGTCGATAACTTGCTTATTTGGTGGTTCAAATCCGAATTTTGGTAATCTCCGAACCAATGGCATTTGTCCCCCTTCTTTAAAGGAACTAGAATAACCGCTTCTCGCCTTATGACCTTTATTCCCTTTGCCGGCTGTTGTACCATTTCCGGAACCCGGACCACGTCCGACTCGTTTTCTTGCTTTTCTTGAACCGGCTGCCGGCTTGAGTGAATGTAAATTCATGTTATTATTATCTCTTTAATAGAATACTCGTGTTATCCTAATTTTTCAACTTTAATCAAGTGATTGACTTTACTGATCTGACCCAGTACTCGGGGGTCATTTGTTCTTTCCACACTTTGATTCGGACGGCCTAAACCTAATGCTTGAATTGTGGCCTTCTGACGACTCGTTGCCTTGATTGTGCTTTTTACTTGTGTAATTTTAAGCGTATTCTTCTTTTTCTCTGACATTTTTTATCCAATCTTAACTTTCAAATACTTCTTTTAATGTCTTGCTTCTTCTAAATCCAACCTCCTGAGCATTTGAAAGGCTTAACAGACCTTTCACCGTTGCTTTAACCACATTATGTGGATTTGAAGAGCCTAGCGATTTGGTTAATACATCTTTTACGCCCGCACTTTCTAAAACTGCACGAACAGCACCACCGGCGATTAGCCCCGTACCCGGTGTTGCCGGTTTCATTAATATTTTTGCTGCACCAAACTTCACATACACCTCGTGCGGGATGGTTCCTTTGTGAATCGGAACTTCCATTACATTCTTTTTGGCATTTTCAGTTCCTTTGGCGATTGCGTCTTGTGCTTCGTTGGCTTTACCAAGTCCATAGCCGACATGTCCGTTTCCGTCTCCAACTACAACGATTGCATTAAAACCGAAACGTTTACCACCTTTTACAACTTTTGCCGTACGATTTACTTCAACTAATCTTTCTTTAAGATCAAGTTCGCCGGGTTTTATTCTTTTTTGCTTTGCCATTACCGCAATTAAATTTTCAGTTAGAATTCAAGTCCAGCTGATCGAGCACCATCAGCTAATGCTTTTACACGACCGTGATATCGATATCCGTTTCGGTCGAAGACCACCTGTTTAATTCCAAGTCCCTTTGCTTTTTCTGCCAATTCTTTACCAACCCATTCGCTGACTTCTGACTTCTTTTTTCCCTTGAGTGTGGTAGTGGCAGTTTTGCCTAATGAACCAGCAGCACAAAGCGTTTGGCCTGTTTCGTCATTAATGACTTGCGCGTAAATAAATCGCAAGCTACGAAATATTGATAGACGAGGGCGTTCCGAAGTTCCATATACTTTCTTTCGAACGCGCTTTTTTATTTTAACTCTCTTTTCTGCTTTTACAATTGGATTCATTTTTCATATAGGCGATATTGGCCGCCTGTTTTGATTAGCGATTATTTACCTGCTGTTTTACCTTCTTTGCGTCTTACGGCTTCGCCTTCAAAGCGAATCCCTTTACCTTGATACGGCTCAGGTTTTCTGAACGATCGAATTTTGGATGCAACCTCACCCACCATACGCTTGTCAATTCCTGAAATCAAGATGTTTGTCGGCGATGGTGCTTCAACTTTAACTCCATCTGGCGCTTTGAATGCTATTTGATGCGAATAACCGACCGAAAGAACCAAGTAACTTTGTTTCATTTCAGCCTTAAAACCAACACCCACAATTTCTAATTTCTTTGAATACCCTTGGGTTACTCCAATAATCATATTATTGAGGAGCGCTCGATATAAACCGTGAAACGCTTTTGTCTGCTTATCTTCAGCATCTCCACGGTTAATTACAATGGTATTGTCTTTTACTTCAACAGCGAGTTTATCGGTATTGAATACTTGCGAAAGCTCTCCTTTTGGACCGGTAACTTTGAGCACTTGATTCTTATACTCAACCTTAACGCCTTTTGGAAGTTCAACAGGTTTTTTTCCTATTCTTGACATAGTTCTTCTTGGGTCAGTAAGATTTAGTGAATTCTGAAAAGTACTTCTCCGCCAATACCGGCCGCACGGGCTTCTTTATCTGTCATAAGTCCGCGTGAAGTCGATACAACGGATAGACCTAACCCTCTCAAATAGGGTTTAATTTCTTTGTTTGTGTAAACTCTTCGGCCTGAAGTACTGATTCGATCAAGAGATTTTATGGCGTGTTGACCATAAGCATCGTACTTTAGGTGCACTCGAAGGGTTGGAAAGTTATTGATGCTTTCAACCGAAAAGTCACGAATGTACCCTTTATCTTTTAGAAGCCTTGAAATCGCGACTTTAAGCTTCGAAGATGGAACATCCAAACTTTTGTGTTTGGCTTTTGCTGCATTACGAATTCTCGTCAAGTAGTCAGCAACAGGATCTTGTACTGGCATAGATATTGGTGAATTCTGCGCGTTCCGTCGGAGATGACGGCGGCCGCAGGTTATCGGAATAGATTACAATTGTCCCTTTCGGGAAGCAAAACTTTACCAGCTTGCTTTTTTCATACCCGGTATCTTACCGGAAAGTGCCATATCACGAAATTGATGACGGCATAACATAAATTTTTTATACACACCTCTAGGCCGACCTGTCATACTGCAACGGTTTCTAACCCGAGTCGGTGAACTGTTTCGAGGTAATTCTCGAATTGCTTCAACATCACCCTTTTTCTTCAGCTCTTCACGAATCGCAGCGTATTTTTCAACCATCGCTTTGCGTTTTTCGTTACGAACCACAACGCTTTTCTTCGCCATAAAATTGTTGAATTCTCTATTTTTAATTCTTTTTTCTAAAGGGCATGCCTAATTCCTTCAATAGTGCATACGCTTCTTCATCTGTTTGTGCATTTGTCACAAAAGTAACATCCATACCTGAGATTTTTGGCACTTTATCGATATCGATTTCTGGAAAAATAATTTGCTCACGAATTCCTAACGTATAATTTCCTCTTCCGTCAAAACTGCTATCACTCACCCCTTTGAAATCTCGAATACGTGGTATCGCTAAAGAAATTAAGCGGTCAAGAAATTCGTACATTTTTTCTTTTCTGAGCGTAACGCGGCAACCAATGGCTTGATTTTCACGAAGCTTGAAATTTGAAATCGCTTTTTTCGATTTGCGAATATCTGGTTTTTGCCCGCTAATTTGACTTAATTCCTTAACAGCCGTTTCAAGTAACTTTGGATCGCTTGCTGCTTCACCAACACCAATGTTGATGCTGATTTTTTTTAACCTCGGGACCATCATCACATTGTCGTACTTGAATTGGTCCATCAATTTCTTGACAACTTCTTCCTTATACTTTAATGCAAGCCTTGGCTTTGGTGCAGGTTCATTAGAAAGCGGTACCACTACGCGCGCGGCTTCCTCCTGCTTTTTTTTCGATTTTTTTTGTTCTTTTTCGGCCATTCTCAGTAATAATATGAAACGGTCTTGGTCGTTTCTGATTAATTAAACTTTTTTCACATTTGATGCATGAATTGGCATTTCTCGTTCAACAATAGCCCCTTGAGGTTGTGTCCTTGTTGGACGCTGATGCTTTTTTCGTACATTGACGCCTTCAATAATGACGCGGTTTTCTTCCGGAATAACACGAAGAACTTTTCCGGTTTTACCTTTGTCGTTACCTGCAATAACTTGAACGTTGTCGTTCTTTTTAACGTGTACTTTTGGTCTTATGGTGCCTAATTTCATTGTTATCTGCAATTCAGATTGTAGCCGGTCGAGCTGGTTTTTTTTCTATTCTTGAACCGAGCGTTTATGCTTCGGTAACTTGAGCGAGAGACGGGATTCGAACCCGCGACCAACAGCTTGGAAGGCTGTGACTCTACCAGCTGAGTTACTCTCGCTTGTAAGCCTTAACGAAATACCCTTAAAAAAAGGGTTGCAAAGATAGCAAACCTTTTTGAATAAAAAAATTTAAATTACTTCTGGTGCCAAAGAAATTATTTTTGCATAATTCCGATCTCTCAATTCGCGTGCGATTGGTCCAAAAATTCTTGTTCCCTTTGGCTCACCTGTTGCGTTAATCAATACCACCGCATTATCGTCAAAGCGAACATAAGAACCGTCTTTACGGCGGTGTTCTTTTCGTGTTCTAACAACAACGGCTCTTGAAACATCTTTTTTCTTCACTGTTCCACCCGGAATAGCAGCCTTGACAGAGACAACCACAACATCGCCAATACCGGCATAACGGCGATGAGTTCCTCCCGGAACGTGGATAACGCGAACCTTTTTTGCTCCGCTGTTATCGGCTACTATTAAGTTAGTTTCGTTTTGAATCATAGCGTTATTCTAAAAATTTCGATTTGATAGAGTCGATTTTCGACTTTATTTGGCTTTTTCTACAATTTCAACTAAACGCCAACTTTTTCTTTTCGAAAGAGGGCGGCATTCGGTAATCAAGACTTTATCACCAATTTTGGCTTCATTTTTTTCGTCATGAGCCATAATACGCGTGGTCTTTTTGAAGTATTTTTTATAAATCGGATGTTGGACGCGGCGTTCAATTGCAACCACAATACCTTTTTCCATTTTATTGCTCACAACAAGACCGATTTTCTCTTTTCTTGTACTTCTTTTTGGAGCATTTGCCGAGCTGCTCTTCTCGTTTGTAATGGTTGTATTTTGCTCTGACATGTTATTCGTACTCAATTGGTTGCGTTACTTTGTTTTTTCAGCTTCAATCGCTAATTTCTTTTTATTCAGTGCGGTTTTCATTCTCGCAATGTCTTTACGCAAGTTGCGCACTTCGCTTGTATTTTGCGGTGGTTCGGTTGCTTTTTTGAAAACAATTTCGGCAATCAGTTTTTGGGCTTCATTAATTCTTTCTTTCATTTCTGATTCGGAAAGAGCCGCAATTTCATATTTTTTCATCGTCGCTTAGTTTTTAGCTTCAATTTTTATTTTTTTTCTGCGATTTCTTCGTAGTCTGGCCGAGTTACGATTTTTGTTCTCACAGGCAATTTTGACGCTGCAAGTCGAAAAGCTTCCTCAGCGATTGCTTTCGTTACTCCATCTATTTCAAACATAATTCGTCCGGGCTTTACTGGGGCAACCCAAAATTCTGGCGCTCCTTTTCCACTACCCATACGAGTTTCCGCCGGTTTTTTTGTAACCGGTTTATCTGGAAAAATACGAATCCACGAACGCCCATCACGCTTCATAAAACGTGTCATTGCAACACGTGCTGCTTCTATTTGTCGACTTGTAATCCACGCTTGCTCGAGAGTTTTAAGTCCAAATGAACCGAAAGCGATATCTGTTCCCCGAGTTTCATTGCCTTTCATTTTACCGCGTTGTGTACGGCGAAACTTGACGCGTTTTGGCATCAACATAATTAGGTCTCCTAATAAATAATATTAATTTTCAGATCCGGTCTCAGTTTCCGGTGCTCCCTCGGAGCCCCCACCTTGATTTCCTTTGCGAGGTCCACCTTTACCTCTTCGGCGTTTACGATTGGCGTTATTGTTGCCACCGCGATCGTCTCGGCGTCCACGACTTCTATTTTGTTCGCGACGGTCTTTTACTTTTTGCTTTTCTTCTTCTTCGATGGTATCAATTCTTTGGACCAACACTTCGCCTTTGTAAATCCACACTTTAATTCCAACTGTCCCTGTAATCGTAAATGCAGTGGATTGAGCGTAGTCGATATTTGCTCTTAGGGTATGAAGCGGAACGCTGCCTTCTTTGTATTTTTCCATACGAGCGATTTCAGCTCCTCCTAAACGACCGCTCACTTGAACGCGAATTCCCTCGGCACCTGCTCGCTCTGCTTGTTGCAGGGCTTGTTTCATTGCGCGTCGGAAAGACACACGACCTTCAAGTTGTGAAGCAATGTTATCACCTACAAGTTGTGCATCTAATTCCGGTTTCTTGATTTCGATAACATCTATTTTTACTTCTTTTTGAGTAATCTTACCCAGTTCTTGGGCTAAAGTGTTGATTTCTTCGCCACTTTTCCCGACAACAGCTCCCGGTCTCGCTGCATAAATGTAGAGCTTGACATTTTTTGTTGTCCGTTCAATTACAACTTTTGATACACCTGCTTTTTGTCTTTTCAAGCGGGTAATTACATAGTTTCTGATGGTTTGATCTTCCTTCAGTTTGGATGCGATGTTACCGGTATTGTCGTACCAGCGCGAATCCCAATCTTTGATGATTCCTAATCTGAAACCGATTGGATGTACTTTCTGTCCCAAGAGTGCTCCCTTTGGTTTATGCTGTTTTTGGTAATTCCTTTTTGCGAGATACTGGCTTTTGTGCTTTCGCGATGCCACGCAATTTGTCAACCGTAATTGTCAAGTGATTAGAGCGCTTTCTAATCCGATATGCGCGGCCCATAGGTGCAGGTGAAATTCTTTTCACCGTAACTCCTTGATCGACTGAAACATTTTTTACTACCAATTGATCTTCACTTAGTGTAAGATTTGGATTTTTTGCAGTAAAATTTGCTATAGCTGATTTCAGGGCTAAAAGTGCTGTTCTTCCGCTATGCCGTGTTGTATTTTGCAAGATTGCTTTTGCTTCTGATACTTTTTTTCCTCGAATCATAGATACGGTAATTCTCATTTTCCGCGTTGAAGTTGGCACATGAGAAAGGGAAGCGGTAGCTTGCTGCTGACTCTTTTTGGCTTCTTTTCTTTTTTCTGATGATTCTCTTTTTCTAACACCCATTTGGACTCTCCTGATGTTTATTTTTTAGCTGGTGCTGAGGCTGTTTTTTCAACCTTTGCGCCGGAGTGACCCTTGAAAACTCGTGTTGGTGCAAACTCACCTAGTTTATGCCCCACCATATTTTCTGTGACATAAACCGGAATGTGTGTTTTCCCGTTATGAACGGCTATCGTATGACCAACGAAATCCGGCGAAATCATTGATGCACGCGACCAAGTTTTTAATACTTTTTTTTGCCCTTTATCATTCAACTGCTTTACTCTTTCGATTAGTCTCTGTTGGATGAACGGACCTTTTTTTAACGACCTAGCCATTGTTTAATTTATTTATGCAGTTTTCTTTGCTCTTCTGTCACGAACAATTAGTTTTGAAGAGGCTTTCTTTCCACGGCGTGTTTTTAGCCCCTTGGAATTTTGACCCCAAGGCGATTCAGGATGCTGTCGTCCACCACCGGATTTCGATTTACCTTGGCCACCTCCCATTGGATGATCAACAGGATTTCTTGCCATACCGCGAGTCACCGGTCTGACGCCAAACCATCTTGACCGCCCTGCTTTTCCGTAACTAATATTTTCGTGCTCAAGATTTCCAACAATCCCAACCGTTGCTCGGCATTCTACCCTTACTTTTCTTAACTCACCAGAAGGCATTTTGAGTGTTGCATAGTCCCCTTCTTTTGCAACAAGTATTACGTATCCACCAGCGCTTCGCGCGATTTGTCCGCCCTTACCAGCTTTCAATTCAACGTTATGAACTTCGGTACCAACGGGGATATTTTTTAAGGATAAGGAATTACCCGGCTTGATATCGGCGTTTGCCCCACTTTCAATTTTATCTCCAACTTTGATCCCGTTTGGCGCAAGGATATAGCGCTTTTCTCCGTCAGCATATTTAAGGAGTGCAATTCTCGCAGAGCGATTCGGGTCATATTCAATCGTCGCAACAACAGCGGTGATTGCTTCTTTATCGCGCTTGAAATCGATGATGCGGTAGAATCGCTTGTGACCGCCGCCCATTCCTCGACTGGTTACGCGACCTTGGTTATTGCGCCCACCGGAGCTTTTAATGGGTACCAATAAACTTTTTTCAGGTTTATCGGTTGTGATTTCTTCGAATGAAGCGTAAGAAAGAAATCGTGACCCGGGTGTGCGTGGTTTTAAGTTTCTTACTGGCATAATTTTTTATTAACCCTTGATTACTTGTTCTCAGCGGCTGCAGTTGTGTTTTGCGCGCCGTAATAGTCAATCTTATTCCCTTTTGCAAGTGTAACATAGGCGCGTCTCTCATCTGATTTGCGTCCTGCGCGTACACCTTTGCGTGTAAATTGAATTTTTGCTTTACCTTTTTTATTGACTGTTCTGACAGAAGTCACTGTAACACTAAAGCGTGATTCAATTGCTTTTGCAATTGCGTTTGGAGATGCATCATCGCCAACTTCAAATACATATTGATTTTCCTTTTCTGCAAGCAGAGTCGCCTTTTCAGTAAGAATCGGTCGTATTAAAACAGTAGACATACTCTCTAATTTTGGTTTTCTCAAGATTTAGTTGGCCAATTGCTCTTCAAGAACTTTTACAGCACTTTTTTGTAGAACGAGAACTCGGCTATCCAAAATGTCGTAGGTTGATACATTTTTTGCCTCGAGAACAAAGAGGTTTTCGATGTTTCGTCCAGAACGATATAGTTCTTCGTTGTGCTTCGGTGTTAAAAGCAAGGTTTTCTTTCCGTCAAGACCAAGCTTAGTTAGCATTTCTGATATCGGCTTGGTTTTGATTGCATCGGGTGCAAAGTCTTCCAAAACTAAAATTGCATTTTCCTTCGCTTTATAGGTTAAAGCTGATTTACGAGCCAATGCTTTCATTTGCTTGTTGATTTTCACAACATAGTCATGTGGTTTTGGCCCGAATATTGACCCTCCACCCGGCATGAGTGGCGACCGATTTGTACCACGGCGAGCGCCCCCGGTACCCTTTTGACGGTAAGGTTTTTTTCCTCCTCCGCGAACCTCGGATCGGGTTTTAACCTTATGAGTGCCTTGTCTTTGATTCGCTCGAATCGAACGGACATCCATATAGATGGCATGATCGTTCGGTTCAATTCCAAAAATTTCTTCGTTCAACTTTACCGATTCACCTGTTTCGGTTCCGTCTTTCTTCAATATTTTCACTTCAATAGTTGCCATACATTATTTTCCTTTCACAGATACAACTTGAACGAATGAATTCTTATGTCCGGGGATTGCACCTTTCACAACTAACAAGTTTGAGTCTGCAAGCACCTTTACTACCAATAAATTTTTCACTGTAACTTGATCTCCACCCATTCTTCCGGCCATTCTCATTCCTTTGAATGTGCGCGATGGATAAGAGGATCCCCCCATAGAACCCGGAGCTCTTTCACGATCAGATTGCCCGTGAGTTCTGGACATCCCGCCGAAATGATGGCGCTTCACAACGCCAGCAAAACCTTTACCTTTTGAAGTGCCTACAACATCAACAATCTCGCCTTCTTTGAAGACATCTACCTTCACCACATCACCGACATTTAAGTCTGCTTGTACATCTTCTTTTCTAAATTCAACAACACTATAGGTAGGCTTCACTCCGGCTTTTTTGAAATGCCCGAGAAGAGGTTTTGAAACTCTATTTTCTTTCTTTTCAGCAAAGGTGAATTGATAAGAGTGATAACCTTCCTTTTCCTTTGTTTTGACTTGTGCGATTGTGCAAGGTCCTGCTTCGATTACGGTGCAGGGAATTTCTTTGCCTTTCGCGTCATATATGCTGGTCATTCCGACCTTGCGTCCTAATATTGCGCTCATTGTTCCTTAAGGATTGGCGGTCGAGGATTCGACACAACCCGTTATAAAAATTTAGTTCTTAATTTCAACATCTACACCGCTCGGTAACTCTAAGCGCATGAGAAGATCGATTGTTCGATTGCTCGGATTAATAATTTCAATTAATCGCTTATGAGAAGCAACCATAAACTGTTCACGTGACTTTTTATCCACGTGAGGAGAGCGGTTAACGGTATATACCTGCGAATCTGTAGGAAGCGGAATCGGTCCTGAGATAATCGCATCCGTTTGCTTTACCGCATCAATAATCTTTTCAGCCCATTTATCGACAAGGCTATGATCATAAGATTTCAACTTGATGCGTATTTTCTGTTGTGCCACGGTACTTTGTGTTTATTTCAATTTTATGGATAAAAAAGGAGCGAATGGATCGCTCCTTTTTATACCCAATGAATCATGCTTTATTCGATAATCTTAACAACTGCACCTGCGCCAATTGTTCTTCCACCTTCGCGAATAGCGAAACGAAGACCTTCATCCATAGCAATCGGAGACATAAGCTCAACCTTGATGGTGGTGTTATCACCCGGAAGAACCATTTCAACACCTGCCGGAAGTTCAATTGTACCAGTTACGTCTGTTGTTCTGAAGTAAAACTGAGGACGGTAGTTGGTTACAAACCCAGTATGACGTCCGCCTTCTTCTTTCTTAAGAACATAAATCTGCGCATCAAATTTATGGTGAGGTGTAACCGTACCCGGTTTTGCAATAACCATACCACGCTCCAAGTCCTTCTTTTCAACCCCACGAAGAAGAAGGCCTGCGTTATCGCCGGCTTGTCCTTCATCAAGGTTTTTACGGAACATTTCGATACCGGTAACAACGGATTTACGGGTAGTGCCGAGTCCAACAATTTCAACTTCTTCGTTGATTTTAATCTTCCCTCTTTCAATGCGGCCAGTTCCTACAGTACCGCGACCTGAAATTGAAAACACATCTTCGATTGGCATCAAGAATGGCTTATCGACTTCACGGACTGGTGTTGGAATATAACGATCTACTTCGGCCATAAGGTTTGCAATGGATTCAACCCATTGATCTTCACCATTCATTGCACCGAGTGCTGAGCCGCGAACAATCGGGATTTCGTCGCCCGGGAATCCATAATGCGTGAGTAATTCACGAAGTTCCATTTCAACGAGATCAACAAGTTCCGGATCGGCGATATCAATTTTATTTAAGAACACAACAATAGAAGGGACATTCACTTGGCGAGCCAAGAGAATATGTTCTTTTGTTTGTGGCATTGGACCATCAACTGCTGAAACAACCAATATCGCTCCGTCCATTTGGGCTGCACCTGTGATCATATTTTTCACATAATCCGCGTGACCGGGGCAATCAACGTGTGCGTAATGACGGTTCGGAGTTTCGTACTCGACGTGGCTCGTTGCAATGGTTAAAATTTTAGTGGGGTCACGGCGACCTTGAGATTCTGAGGCCTTCGCTACTTCGTCGTAGGAGACGAACTTTGCACCCCAACCTTTAACGGCAGAAACTTTCGTCAATGCTGCGGTTGTGGTCGTTTTACCGTGGTCAACGTGACCAATCGTTCCCACGTTTACATGTGGTTTATTTCTTAAAAAATTCTCTTTTGCCATTTCCTTCCTCCGGAATTCGTTTTAAGATTTGCTAAAAAACTTGATTAGTGGTTAGAAACAATTACGCTGTAGCCCCTTTTGCGACACCGCTTTTTTCGATAATTTCTTCGCGTACATTCTTTGGTGTTTCTTCATACGCCAAAAACTCCATTGAATAATTTGCTCTGCCTTGTGTCATAGAACGCAGTTGTGTTGAGTATCCAAACATTTCAGCAAGCGGAACCTTGGCAGTAATCACTTGAGCTCCTGCTCTTGCAGACATCCCTTCGATTCTTCCACGGCGACTTGAAAGATCCCCCATTACATCTCCCATATAATCGTCGGGTGTAACCACTTCAACTGACATAATCGGCTCAAGAAGAGCTGGGCTAGCTTTTCTCGCACCTTCCTTAAAACCTATTGAACCAGCTATTTTGAAGGCCATTTCCGATGAGTCAACATCATGATATTTACCATCATAAAGTGTCACTTTTACATCTTGGACAGGGTAACCTGCAAGGACACCTTCTTTTAAGGACTCTTCAATCCCCTTTTGAACTGCCGGAACATATTCACGAGGAATTGACCCTCCGACAATTGCATTCACAAACTCAAATCCTTTACCCGGCTCGGAAGGTTCTACGATGAGATTTACCCATCCGAATTGACCTTTACCGCCAGATTGACGAACGAACTTACCTTCCGCTTCGACTTTCTTGCGGATGGTTTCACGGTATGCAACTTGCGGCTTACCGACATTTGCATCGACCTTAAACTCACGACGAAGCCGATCAACAATAATTTCAAGGTGCAACTCACCCATTCCCGCAATAAGAGTTTGACCTGTTTCTTCTTCTGTCGTTACTCTGAATGTCGGATCTTCTTCGGCAAGTTTTTGGAGTGAAAGTCCTAATTTTTCAGAATCTGCCTTGGTTTTAGGTTCAATCGCAATTTGAATCACAGGCTCAGGAAAGGTCATCTTTTCCAAGATGATTGGCTTAGACTCATCGCAAATTGTATCACCGGTACGCGTATCTTTGAGGCCTACAGCAGCAACAATATCACCTGCCATTGCGTCATCAACATCTTCACGATGATTGGCGTGCATCTGAAGCAATCTTCCAATTCTTTCTCTTTTACCGGAAATCGTATTAAGAACATAACTGCCAGCCTTAAGGGTACCTGAGTAAACCCTCAAAAAGGTAAGTTTTCCGACATAGGGATCAGTCATGATTTTAAATGCTAAGCCCGAAAAGCTCTCGTCGTCGGAAATCTTTCTGGTAATCTCTTCGCCACTCTTGGTATCTTGACCCTTAACAAGTTGAAGATCAAGCGGCGTTGGTAGGTAATCGATGACTGCGTCAAGTAGAAATTGCACGCCCTTGTTTTTAAAGGATGAACCGCAAAGAACCGGAAAAATAAGCATTCTCAGCGTTGCTTCTCTTAAGGTAACCCGCATTTCCTCTTCAGTGATGTGCTCACCCCCAAGATATTTTTCAAGAAGCGTATCATTCACTTCTGAAACCGATTCCAGCAATTGAATTCGGTATTGCTCAGCTTGTTCCTTTAGATCGGCGGGAATCTCGATTTCTTTATAAGTTGAACCGTCTTCCTTATCATAAATAACCCCGATCATTCTGATAAGGTCAATAAATCCAGCAAATAGCTCACCTTCACCGATCGGGATTTGAATTGGAATTACATTTGCTTTTAAGCGTTCTTTCATTGAATCAATGGCTCCAAAAAAGTTAGCACCAATTCGATCCATTTTATTTACATAAGCAACGCGTGGAACGCCATATTTATTTGCCTGTCGCCAAACTGTTTCGGATTGTGGTTCTACACCTTCGACAGAACCAAAAAGTGCGACAGCGCCGTCGAGCACACGAAGCGAACGCTCAACTTCAACTGTAAAGTCGACGTGACCGGGAGTATCAATAATATTAATCCGGTATTTTTTATCTTTAAAATTTCCGTACTTAGGCACCCAAAAACACGTTGTTGCAGCAGATGTGATGGTAATCCCGCGTTCTTTTTCTTGCTCCATCCAATCCATTGTCGCGGCACCATCATGCACTTCTCCCATTCGGTGAACGCGGCCTGTATAGTAAAGAATACGCTCAGTCGTCGTCGTTTTTCCGGCGTCGATATGAGCCATAATCCCAATATTTCTTGTTCTTTCTAATGGTACTTGTCTTGGCATGATCGTGTATCTTTATCGTATTTCGTTTCCCAACTATCAATACTTAGAATCTAAAATGAGAGAACGCCTTATTGGCTTCTGCCATCTTATGGATTTCTTCTTTCTTTTTTACAGCGGCCCCTTGATTATTTGCCGCATCCATCAATTCAGCAGCCAACTTATCGGCCATCGAACGACCGCCTCTTGAAGTCGAATACTGTTTCAACCAGCGCATCGCTAAGGCAATTCGGCGTTCAGCGCGAACTTCCATCGGAATTTGGTAGGTCGCCCCCCCAATTCGTTTTCCGCGAACTTCAACTACCGGAGCGATGTTTGAAATTGCTTTCTTGAATACTTCAAGCCCGTTTTCTTTTGTCTTTGCTTCAATCGTAGCAATCGCATCATAAACAATACGCTGCGCGGTATCTTTTTTTCCGTGTAGCAATATCGTTGTAATCAAACGCGTAACCGTAGGATCTTGAAACTTTGGATCCAGTGTCACTTGACGCTTAAAAGCTGATTTTCTGCGCATTTCCTTTTCTAATTAATTCGATTATTTCTTTGCACCTTTTGCTGCTGCAGCACCCTTTGCTCCTGCTGCTCCTTGCTGCACTTTCTTTGCACCATACTTTGATCGGCTTCTCTTGCGATCTGCAACGCCTGAAGTATCAAGAGCGCCACGAACAATGTGATATCGAACACCGGGCAAATCTTTTACTCTACCGCCACGAATAAGAACAATCGAGTGCTCTTGAAGATTGTGGCCTTCACCCGGAATGTAAGCAATAACTTCTTGTTGATTTGAAAGACGAACCTTAGCCACTTTACGAAGTGCTGAATTCGGCTTTTTGGGTGTCGTTGTGTAAACGCGTGTACATACACCTCTTTTTTGCGGGCATGATTCAAGTGCCGGCGATGAGGTCTTGAACACATTGGTTTCTCTTCCGAGACGAACCAGTTGCTGAATTGTTGGCATTCTAAAAAATCTGTAAGCAGTTACAAAACGCTTTATTAGGCGTTTTAAACTTTATTATTTTAGTAAAACAAACTCTCTTATTACATCGAGCTACCCATAACTGCCCTTTTTGTAAGGCTTTTCGGGTTAACTCCTTTGCGAAGAAGATGCGGATAGGCAGTACCGCATTTCAATAAGGACTGCAAAACTACAGGACAGTATCGATATTTCCAAACATTTTTTCTTTTTTTCTACTTTTCTTTAAGAAAATTTTTTGGAAACTATTTTTAAATAATTTTTGACTTCTTTCAACCAAGCCCGAGAGTATTTATTTTTTTACCGGTTTTTTTATGGCAACCGGTTCGGCTTTTTCTGGAAAGAATTTTGGGAACCGTCGAATTAACTGCTGTACGGCAGCTGCTGTAGGAAATTGACCAGCGACAATGATGAATTTTTCATCGTCGTTTGAACCAATAGTGAAGGTATAATTTGAAATCTTTGCTTTTGCATAAACTGCACCAACACCAAGCGCTTCTTCCAAACTTTTATATTCTCCGAGCTTTACCCCGAATCCTCCTTTTGAAGGATTGATAGGCTTTTTTGTCATTGGAGGCAATTTTGCGGAGGAGCCTGCGGCTTTTAGGATTTTCGTGAATCTTTCTTGCTCCTGACGAATTTTGGATTCTTTTTGATATGCAATTAAGGCTGAGTCAACATTTACTTTTACTTCTTCTTGTTTATTTTCTTGATGCTGAATTGTTTTTTCTTTTGCTTTTTCTTGCTCTTCGATTTTTTGTGTTAAAACCGCATTCACATTATCGGCAATGGTATTTTGATAGAGCCACACGCCTCCGACAATCACAACCCCGATAATGACAATAATGAAGATATTTCTTCGGGTTTCTTTTTGACGCTCTTTATCGAGTGTTTCTTCGAGTTCCGCTAAGGTGGTGTTGATTCCTTCTTCATCGTGGTGAATCGCGCCTGAGGTTAGGTCCGGGGTAAAATCTTTCGGTGGTTGATAAGTGTATTTTGGAATAGGTGGCTCGTAGTATGGATCATAAATATCATCCGTATAAATTACCTTTTTCTTTTTTGGTGGTGGCTCTGAAGGAACTTCAGGATTAGATTTTTCCGCTGAACTTGTTTCTCCTTCGGCAATTATCGGGAGAATGGTATTATCATTATTCTCCTTTACAAACATCTTATTGACTTCATCTGCCGTAAGTGATGGTATCAAGGGAAGCGATTCAAGCGAAACCTTTGGTTCTTGCCGATCTGGAACTAAATTCATCTCAGGTGAGAATGAATTCGTGGGTTCAATTTCCGTCTCAGATTGAATCTCTTGTGTTTGCGAATTATCTATGGGAGATGGAATGACTTCGCTTAGCGATATTTCGGGTATTTTTTTTTGTTCGAGTTTTTCGTTTACTGTTTCTAAGGGTACACCAACTTTTGGGCTTGATATTTGAGAAGATGACTCGAAAAGGATTGGTGAAATTGGAAAATCACTATTCTCTTTGCTTTGTAGAGATGGTATTTTAGGTTTTTCACTCGTTTGTGAATCTCCTGCAAGTGAAATAGGCTCCAAATCACCTGCGGTTTTGCTTAATAGTGAAGTTGCCCAAGTGGTAGGCACAAAAGTCAATTGAAGAGATTCAGGAGAAATCATGATTGCGCCAAGCCGCCCTACGCGAATTTGTTTGCCAGAATCAATTTGGTTTTTGGCGATTTTAGCAAAGTTTCGAGACAGCAGTTTTGCATCGCTTTCAGTAATATTGAGGCAACCGACGGCAATCGCCGCAAGATAATCTTCTTTTAGTGGAGCATCTTTCTGAAGGATGATGGCCATTTTAGGTGGAGCAAGGACTAACTCACCGCCAACTTCTTTCGGCTCAGCGGGGAGAAGTGTTTTTCGAAGCATTCCAATTCCAGCAAGCGGCAATGCGCCTCTTGTTAAAAGTTCAATTTCCGCTTGGTGAAATGCTTGATTCAGCCATTTTTCAATTAAAACCGGAGGTTTTGCAACCGTTTCGGAGACAGCTTTAATTAACTCAAAATTATTCATCGAGTAGTTTGTAAATGTGTTTTGGTATGACGAAAATCTTTTATTATTAACTCTTTATCGCATATAACCGTTCTAAATCATGCTTTAAAATAGAAGCTGTGATAAGCCCCACATCATTTTTAAATATGAAATTAACTGAAGAGCAGCACAGAATTATCAGCTCAGAAGGTAACATCAAAATCAATGCTGTTGCCGGATCTGGGAAAACATCGACACTGATTGAATATGCAAAGAGTCGAAAACACCTAAAAGCTCTTTATTTGGCGTTTAATAAATCGGTCAAAGTAAGTGCAAGTAAGCGTTTTTCTGAAAATGGGCTTGACTCAGTCACGGTTGAAACTGCACATTCAATGGCTTATCGCGAGGTTATTCGTCGATATGGATACAAGGTACAAGAAAAATCGATTCGCCCATCGGATTTGATGGAACTGATAAAGTTTTCAGGCATTGCAAATCATACTGTTCTTGCTCGGCATATTCTTGCCTATACTGCATTTTTTTGCAATTCCTCAACGGAGCGTGTTCAAGACTTAGATTATCTTCAAACAGTGAGCAGTGAAAATGCACGTGTGTTTGTTTTAAAAAATTATGACGCCATCGTGGCAGGAACACGACAATTCTTGGCCTTGATGAATCGTGGAGAATGCCCGATTTCTCATGATTTTTATTTGAAGAAATTTCAGCTTTCAATTCCGAAACTTCCATATGATTTAATTCTTTTTGATGAAGGTCAAGATGCTTCAGGGGCGATGTTGGATATTTTTTTGAATCAACCCGCAACCCTTGTCATTGTTGGCGATACACACCAACAAATTTACAGTTGGCGATTTGCGGTGAATTCAATGGAAACGGTTGATTTTCCTTCATATCCGCTTTCTACCAGTTTCCGATTTGGAGAAAATATTGCATCACTTGCTCGAAAGTCATTGGAGTTAAAGAAGCTCTTGGGATATCAAGCCCCTCTTCATCTCAAAGGGGCTGGTGAGAGAAGACGCGCTGTTTCGAAGGCCGTCTTGGCGCGAACGAATTCAGCACTTCTTTCTAAAGCTATTGATTTGGTTTTTGAACAAAATTTTAAGAAGCCTATATACTTTGAAGGTGGGTTTGATTCTTACACCTATGCGCAAGAAGGTGGATCGCTTTTTGATGTTCTCAATCTTTACTTAGGAAAGCCGTCAATGATTCGAGATACCACACTTGCTTCGCTTCGTTCATTTGAAGAGTTGCTTCGTTTCACCGAGGAAACCGAGGATACCTCGCTTGGCTCGATGATTGAAATTGTAAAGCTTTATGGTGAGAATTTGCCGCGTTACATAAAACGCTTACGTGAGCTTTCGCTCCCAATAGAAGAACGGGATAAAGCAGGGGTGGTTTTCTCGACAGTCCATCGAGCGAAAGGGCTTGAATACGACGAAGTCACTTTGGCTGAGGATTTTATTACTGAATCTGAGATTAAAAGACAGTTTTCAAAATTGGAAGAAGACTTCTCTTTCAAAAAGCGCTCGAAGGATCAGCTTGAGAACGACCGGGCATCATTAACAAAGCGGCTGAATGAAGAAATTAACTTACTCTATGTTGCGCTGACCCGTTCGACATCCGACCTGATTTTGCCTAAGAATTTGACAAAGATGTTTTTTCCGAACCTTAAAGAAGATTATCCTCAACTTCCTTCATTCCATAAATCTTATTCGCAAAAGCGAGCACCCGAATTGAAAACGAAAGAAATGCCAGTTCAACTCGGAAGAGAAAAGCAAAATTCAAATTCATCGGCTTATAGCCGATGGGAGAAAAGTGAAGAGGATGACTTGCGACGGAAGTTTTCAAATGGGATGGGGATTACTGAAATCTCCTCGCAAATGGGGCGTAGCAAGGGGTCAATTTATTCCCGGCTTCGGAAACTTGGACTTATTGACGAAACCACACTCATTGACGATTTATTGTAAGATGATGGAAAACTTGAGAATAGCCCTCTTGGAGAAAATCGGAAATAAGACAAAGCCGATGGGTTCGCTTGGAAGACTTGAAGAAATTGCGTTGCAAATTGGGCTTCTGCAAGAGTCTCTTTCTCCAAAGCTTTCAAAACCCACGGTATTGATTTTTGCCGGAGACCACGGTGCGGCAAACGAACCCATTAGTGCGTTTCCACAAGCTGTGACCGCACAAATGGTTTTTAATTTTTTACGAGGCGGGGCTGCAATCAATGTTTTTGCACGTCAAGCTGATTTGAGTTTCAAGGTTGTCGATTGCGGTGTTTGCTTTGATTTTACTTTTCACCCCGAAGTAAATTCGATTCATTTTATTGATGCAAAAATTGGGTTTGGCACGCGTTCCTATTTCATTGAACCCGCAATGAGTGAAGAAGAATGCAAAATTGCGTTTGAGCGGGCGGCACAACTTATTGAAAAACTTTACTTGGAAGGAACAAACATTGTCATTTTTGGTGAAATGGGCATTGGGAATACAAGTTCATCAAGCCTTATTTTTTCAAAAATCTTTGGCCGTGAGGTTACAGATTTTATTGGAAGAGGAACCGGGCTTAATGATGACGGATACTTAATAAAGGTCGATTTGCTTCAACAGGCCGCGAAGCGAACATCCTTACGCCTTAATGCTATTGAAGCATTACGAGAATATGGGGGATTTGAAATTGCAATGATGGCGGGTGCTTTTCTTGCCGCGCACTCACGGCGGATGTTAATTCTTGTTGATGGATTTATCGCAACGGCAGCTTTCGCGGTTGCTCACTCTCTTAATAAGAACCTCTCTGAAGCGTGCATCTTTTCACATACCTCTGCTGAAAAGGGGCATGAGTTGGTTCTTCAACTTCTTGAACAAAAACCGCTGCTTTCGCTTGGGCTTCGGTTGGGTGAAGGAACCGGAGCAGTTTTGGCTTATCCGATTGTTGAAAACGCAGTGAATTTTCTTTGTGAAATGGCGAGCTTCGGCGAATCCGGTGTTTCGGTTTCTAAGGCTTCTGAATCGGCATTTATGACTAAAAAATCATGACGAGGCTACGCGAACTATGGCAGGAGTGGCTCTCTGCGTTGATGTTTTATACTCGGCTACCCGTTTCTGGACTTGTTCACCACACGCCGGAGCGGCTTCAGCGTTCGCGAAAATTTTTTCCTTGGGTTGGCGTTTTGGTAGGATTTCTTGTTTCCCTCTTTCTCATCGGCGCATTGATATTTCTCCCTGTTATGCCTGCAGTCGTTCTTTCGATTGCTGCATCGCTTCTAATTACGGGTGCTTTTCATGAAGATGGCTTTGCTGATGTCTGTGACGGATTCGGTGGCGGTTGGAGAAAGGATCGCATTCTTGAAATTATGAAAGATAGCCGAATCGGTGTGTTCGGTACTGCCGGGCTTTTTGTTATCCTGACCTTAAAGATTAGCCTGTTGATTTCTTTAATCGATACGCTCCTTTTAAAGAATACCTTTGATATGGCAACTTTATCCCTTTCTTATATTTTAATTTTCGCATATTCGTTCAGCCGATTTGCCGCTTCGCTTGTGGTAGAACTTTCGACTTATGTTCAGGACTTTGATGCAAGCAAATCAAAGCCAATCGCGACGTCACGACTCTCTCTCGTATCACACCTTTTTGGAATTTTTCCTTTGATTCTTTTAAGCGTGATTTTTTTCGCATACGATTTTCACGTTTCAATAGGAGAAGCCATACCATTACAAGCGTGGACGACGGCAATAGCTCTTTCGCTCCTGCTTTCACTTATTTCAATGCTTGTTTTAAAACGTTTTTTTGAACAGCACATTGGCGGTTACACCGGCGATTGCCTTGGGGCTGTTCAGCAAGTGAGTGAAGTGATAATCTATATTTCCTTTTTGAGTGCCTTTCACTCTTCACTTTACCATTTAGGATGAGATGGTGTTGCTGCAAATAAATCGGGGCGTAAAGTGTAAATTTACCTTTCATTTTTACTGATAACCGAATTTCTGAATTTCTTTTATGGCAAAGCCTTCCGAAAAAAAACCTCACGACTCAAAGCCGCACGCCGAAGAACATACAAATCACTCTTCAAAAAAGCACGGCAGACATAAATCGCACTTCGAGCCACAGCCGCCGGCATTGATCCCCGAAAAGTATCAAGATCCAGTGGCACTTGGTTCGCTCCTCTTGTTGCTTCTGTTATTTTTTGCACCGGCGGTTTTTGGTGGGAAGGTATTTCTAGTTCCTGATAACACGGCCTCTCAAGCTTTCGAAACACTTTTAAACGATGCTAAAGAGCAAGGCATTTTCCCTTTGTGGATTCCCTATATCTTTAGTGGAATGCCTGCTTATGGCAGTTTAACCATTACCGGTGAACGAGGGTTTGATTTCATCAATGGGCTTTGGACTTTTTTGATTAAAGTATTTACTCTTCCCTTTGCTAACCCAGAGGCAGCCTTTGTTATACTTCACTTCTTTCTTTTTGGCGCCGGTGTTTATGCGCTTCTTCGGTATAAAGGGATGACCCCGTTTCACGGTTTTGTAGCAGCAATTGGCGCCTCCTTTGCAACACTCTCAATTCAATGGATTACCGTGGGTCATAACACCAAGATGATTGCCATTGCAATGATTCCTTTTTCTCTCATTTTTATTGAACGCTTGCGTGCGGAACAGGCGTGGAAGAAGAATTTGCTCAATGTGGCACTGCTTGCTATTGTCTTGAATATTCAAGCTCGTTCGGTGCATCCGCAAATGATGTTTTATTCCTACTTGGCCATTGGCGTTTATTTTGCCTTTGAATTTGCAACATCCTTTTTGCAGAAGTCGGAAGCCCTTAAGGAAGCCCTAACACGATGGGGACGAAGCGCGGGAGGATTTGCATTAGCCTTGCTCTTAGCGATTTCTTTTTCGGCAGATACCTACCTCAGTGTTTGGGAGTATAAAAATGATTCGATTCGCGGGAAGGAAAGCATTGTTTCTTCTTACCCTGAGCTGAAGGAAATTTCAGGCGAAACGGAAGCGGCAGCCAAAAAGGCATCCGGCGGAATTGATTATGATTATGCTACCAATTGGTCTTTTGGGGTTAGCGAAGTGATTACCTTTTTTGCACCGTCTTACTACGGATTTGGAAACGACTCATATTGGGGACCGCAACCTTTTACTGCTGCGCCACAATTTTTTGGCACAGTGATTCTCATTCTTTCCATCATCGGAATCATTCGCTTTCGGAAAGATCATTTTGTGTTGTCTCTTGTGGCGATAGGGGGTTTCGCACTTTTAGTTTCATTCGGGAAATATATGCCGCTGCTTTTTGACCCGATGTTTTACTATTTGCCAATTTTCAACAAGTTTCGTGCACCATCAATGATTTTATGCCTGTTGCTTGTTTCGGCGGTCATTCTCTCGGGATATGGATTAAAGGCAATTTATGATGCACGAGCAGAGGGTGATGAAACACTCGCAAAATATTTTCGATGGGCAGCCTACGCGGGCGCACTTTTGCTCGCATTTGGTGTCTTGGGACTAAGCAGTTGCAAGGAAGATTATGTAAAAAGTATCGCTCAAAGTGATAAAGGCAAAATGCTAATTCAGCAGTATAAAAACCCACAAGTGATTGGGATGTTCAACGATCAATTGAAGGTTTTTGAAAATATGAAATCGGATTTTCTTCTTTCACTTTTCATTTTGGCTTCGCTCTTAGGAATCACTTACTTTTATGTTCACCGAAAAATACCGAAAGTGCTTTTTCAAAGTGTTTTTATTGTGCTCCTATTTATTGATTTCAGCCGAACCAACAGCGGGATGCTTGATTCTTTAAGAGATGCAGGAGAGCAGAAAACGGCGTTTTCGAAACCGGATTATATTTCCTCAATTCAATCCGACTCCTCGGCATTTCGTATTCTTCCTCTCATTCGCGAAACCGATGCCAATTGGTTTGCTTATCACCGTTTGGAGAGTGTTGGCGGATATCAAGGGGCGAAACTCCGTAACTATCAAGATTTGATTGAGCTTTTTGGCAACGGCAACACTGAATCACCTTCTTTTTTCCAATATCCCGTGCTGTTGGATTTGCTTAATGTGAAGTATTTGATTGTGGATCAACCTGCAGAGCTTGCGGGTTTTCAAGTTTCATTTCAAGGTCAAAAGACAGTATTGAAACGTGATAATCCTAAGCCCCGAGCGTGGTTTTTAGGCAATGTTGAGCAAAAGCCTGATCACGAGGTTTTGCAAGCTATCGCAAAAGGTACTTTTGACCCTGCCGTAACGGCTTATCTTGAATCTGAGCTTCCAGCCGGCGTTCTTCCGCCAAGCCCCGAGGCAACGGTTGATTATAAGCGTGAGAACTTGAATCAAATATCATTCCAGACACGTAACGCTGTACGCTCTTTTCTTTTTGTGAGTGAAGTGAACTATCGAGGATGGGTTTGCACGATTGACGGAAATGAAGTCCCGATTTACAAAACCAATTATGCCTTTCAAGGTGTAACTGTGCCGGAAGGTGAACATACGGTAAAATTCACGATGACTTCCGCGGCTTTCACCAGTGGAAAGGCAGTTTCGATTGTCGCCAATATTCTGATTTTTGGGATGCTTGCGCTATCACTATGGTTTTGGAGGAGCGAAAAGTCAAGCTCAAAAACTACCACAACTTAGTTCATTTGAATTATACGTTGCCGCTAATTGTAATTTGAATTTTAGAGACGCGAGGTGTTTTGATTTTTTTTCAACTTTTTCTCAAAGATGAGGAGAATTCCAATGGCTAATGAAACTCAATCCCATCGTTTTGCTTCTGCAGTTTTTGGATTATTTTTTTTGAGTGTTTTTCTTTTGGGTACTAGCTTGCATGCACAAGAAACTGCCATTGATTCCTTAGCACAATCAAAGAAAGTAAAAGGAAAGCAAACCGAAGCTACCATTTCGAAGCCATCGAAAACAAAAGGGATGCTTCGTGTTCTTAATGAAACCAAAACCCCAAAGCTATTTACACTTTCAATGGAAAATGAGTTTAAGGTTCGCGTCACGCTTTCCGGTAACAAAGATTATTTTTTGGAACCGGGCGAATACCAACTCAGTTATTACTCGCCTTTAACGGCAAAGCAAATTTCGAGGTATGTTACAGTCAAGGTTGGTGAAATGGTGAAGGTGGTATTTCGCAAAACAGGAAAATTGGATGCAGATTTTTTTATTGAGTAGAAAGTTATGGCGAGGGTTTGTCGGCGTGACTGGATTTGAACCAGCGACCCCTTCCACCCCAAGGAAGTGCGCTACCGGGCTGCGCTACACGCCGAATACACTGAATCGGTTTGATTCAGAAGGGCGCAAAGATAAACCTTTTTTTTTACGCTTCAAATCCTATTTCGATTGTTTTCTCATTTCAGAGTTACTTCTTCCCAAAACGACTCTCTTTCACGCCCTCTTTTCGAAATGGTATGCCCCTAAAATTTACGGTGCGTATTCTCGCAGTTTTCTTACTAATTGTATTAAAGTTTCACGCACAAAGAATTGAACGAATCTCGCGAATATTTTTTACCGCTTGCATTTCAAAGACGGGGGCAACGAGCACGCGAATCATTCGTGATGAGGCTTCAAATTCGCTGATAAAATGTGTCGTAAAGGCCGAGACGCCGGATTGATCGAAAGGGACAAAGGTTCCGAGCTTTTCCTTCCCTACTTGAGAGAATTTTGGCGGCAACTTGTAAAGCTGAAGCTCCTTGAAATCGTGATGATCAAAAATATTTTTTCTTGATGGAATATCGATTAGGGCTAAGTGTGAATTGAGCTTTGTCGCCTTCTCGCGTTTTGAAACTTGGCTTTGAAGCAGCGTTGAAATTTCAATTTCTTTCTTCTTTCGAATTGCAGCGGAGATTCTCATTTGTTCAATTGACATTTCAGGCAATTCGCTTTCTCCAATTTCATGAATGCGTTTGTAGGGTCTTCGATCCATCAAACCCGAAAGTAAATCTCTTGAATTAAACTTCTTTTGAAATAGAAAGTTGAGATCGGTGAGCAACCGCTCATCACTATTCGGATAAAATACACTGCGAAGTGCATCGGGTGTCGCTGCGCCTTCATCAAGAGCATCTTGCAAGAGTCTTTTCAGCATCAGCGAAAACGTTCGTGTGGTATGATGCCAATAGACATTGCGCATCATCATATACTTGGCGAACATCAGGCTCTCAAGCGGCGCGACCCCTTTTTCAGTAATCGCCAACCTTTTATGCTTGGCATCGGGTACGAAAGATTCAATCAAGCGATGAATATCGATCTCTCCATAAGGAATATTGCAATGATGGGCATCGCGCATGAGGTAATCCATTTTATCAGGATCAAGCGTCCCGCTGATGATTTTTGAAAAGGGAAGTTTCTTTTCACCTTTAATCATTTCGGCAACGGTCACCGGATTCACCTTCCAAAGTGATTTGAGAATATCGGCTAAGCTATTCTCATGAGTGCCTTTTTCAAATAAAAAGTGTTTTGTCAGTTCTTGATGATCTTGAAAAATGATTTCATCTTTGCTATTGAGCGGTATCCGTTCAACAATATGCGCGTGGGGGTAATGACCGATGTCGTGCAAAAGTGCCGAGGCGAGAATCGTGCGGCAAGCTTCTTCATCGAAGCGAAACGACGCGCTTTGTAACGCCTTTGCAAAGGGGCTTTGAACCAACCGCTCTAAGATTAACTTTGTGAGGTGGTAAACACCGATGGAGTGCTCAAATCGGGTGTGCGTTGCACCGGGGAAAACATGATGGGCAAAAGAGAGTTGCCGAATTCCTTTCAACCGTAAAAATGCCGGATGCGAAAGCACCGCTTTTAACGGCTCTGAGAGCGGAATATGTCCCCAAACGGGAATTCGAATAAATCCGCTTTCGGGCTTTCCAAAAACGGCAAGGTGAAAAGATTTTGTATTCACAATCATTGCTGGTTTCTTGATTGTAAAATACAAATTAGAAATACTCTCATTTCCCTTATTTTTCAACCAATCCTTTTGTGACTTTAACTTTTTTCATAACCCAAATTTGAAATTAAAATGTCTATCCACACACACCGATTTCATTTCCATATTCGTTTCATATCCTTATCCTTGCTCCTATTGCTTTTTTCCGCTTGCGAAGTGGATACCTTTATCGTTCCTTCCGGTTCTTATGCCAAGCAAGTTCGCGCAGTAGGAACCTTTGAATCGATTGAAGTCGCCAATGGCTTTGATCTTCGAATTACCGATAGTGAAACCACCCTCTTTGCGATAGAAACCTACGCCAATGTCCAAGAGAATATCATCGTTGAAGTGGTTGGCAGCAAACTC
This sequence comes from Chloroherpetonaceae bacterium, assembly GCA_033763895.1. Lineage (NCBI taxonomy): Bacteria > Pseudomonadati > Chlorobiota > Chlorobiia > Chlorobiales > Chloroherpetonaceae > Chloroherpetonaceae bacterium. The sequence continues at coordinate 880,062 of JANRJQ010000004.1, forward strand.
CGCGTTTATCAGAAGCCGAACGTGTCTTATTTAGGTGACCCCGATGTAAAAGTTTATATCTCGAAATCCACCCTAACCGACATCGTTTCCTCAGGCGGTGGTAATGTGTTATTTGAAAATCAGTGGAGCAATCCTTCACTTTTGATCACGGTCAGTGGCGGTGGAGAAATATCTGGCGAAGTTTTGATGGGCTCACGGCTTGAACTGACGCTTTCGGGTGGCTCGAAAGCGACGCTTTCCGGAAGCACTCCGATGCTGAAACTGAATTCAAGTGGCGGCGGCACGTCTCGATTTTTAAACCTAACCAGCACCGAAGCCGATGCAATCGTTTCGGGCGGCGGTTTTTTGGAACTTCAAGTTCTGAATAAATTTTGGGTCGAAGCTTCCGGCGGAAGCACGGTTCGCTATAAGGGAAGCCCTGCGATTGAGCGCTCAGTGTTGACCGGCGGCTCAACACTTGAGAAAGTCCCCTAAATTTCTTTTTTTCCATAGATAAACATTGAACCTTTGGCTTCCTTTTCAAGTCGGGATTCTTAGGCGAATTGTTCCCAAAAGTAATTTGATAACTCCCCCTTACTTCACAATTGATATAGAATTTTAAAACGTAACCTAAATCACACCCGCTTAAATGTGGGGTGTTTTTTAATCGATTTCTCTCTAACTTCCTTCTGCTTTGTTTTTAACCATATCCAATCATCACTATGAAACGACACTTAACAAAATTTTTCGGGCTTTCCCTCCTCTTCTTCTTTCTCACTTCAGTATCACTTTTCGCCAATGACGTTCGTGTCACGAATGTCACCCTTACAGGTGATAACCCAAACGGGCAACCTGCTTTCACCAATGTTCAATTCAATCTTTCGTGGAAAAACTCTTGGCGCGACGCCGGCTCTCCTTCACCTACAGCCAATTGGGACGCGGTATGGATTTTTGTGAAATTCCGCGATGAATCCGGCTTTTACCGCCACGCAACGCTTTCTAACAATGCGGCTCATCACAACGGGCAGGGCTATACCGTTATGCCTTCCGCTGATGGCAAAGGCGCCTTTATTTACCGCTCTTCTTCAGGCTCAGGAGAAGTGAACCTTTCCAATGTTTCGTTGCGCTGGAATTATGGTGTCGATATGACCGTCCCGATTCAAGCTGTTACAATGCAAGTCTTTGCCGTTGAAATGGTGTATATCCCGCAAGGCAGTTTCTTTGTGGGTGATAGCACCACAACCAATGTAGCCAATCAATTCTGTAAAGGCGGAACCATCGAACCCTTCGAAATTACCAGCGAAGATGCGTTAACCTTAGGCGGTTCAAACACCACCAACCTTTCAAATCGAAATAACACCGGTGCTTCTATACAAGATGACTTTTCAAGTGCTCAAACCCGCTCTTTGCCGGCAGCATTTCCTAAAGGCTTTCGGGCATTTTATGTGATGAAGTACGAAGTGACTTTTGGCCAAATCGCTGATTTTTACAATACCCTAACCCCACAGCAAGTCACAAATTTGACGAACGGCCAAGGCATCAATGCCAGTATTTCCGGAGCACGAACTGCCGCTTTCAGCGGAACTGTGCCAAACATAACCACCAATCGACCTGATCGCCCAATCTACTTTAGTGCGTATGATCGTTCCTTACTGTATTTGGCTTGGTCCGGCCTTCGACCAATGACAGAGCTTGAATTTGAAAAAGCCTGCCGCGGCCCCGAAAAGCCTTTTCCGGGAGAATTCGCTTGGGGCAATGCCTCCGCTGTAGCGGCAACTTCCATCTCCGGTAATGAAGATGGCACCGAAACCATTTCAAATTCACAAGCCAATTCGAATTATGGTGGAGTGACATTCGTAGGTGGTGACGGACAAATTGGAACCCTTCGTTCCGGAATTTTTGCACGAAGCGGAACCGGCCGGACGCAGTCAGGCTCTTCTTACTATGGCGTAATGGAACTAAGCGGAAATGTGTGGGAAGCTTGCGTGATGATCGGAAACACCACAGGAAGAGCTTATACCGGAATTCACGGTTCTGGCGCAATTTCACCCTCCGGCACGTTGACAGGGCCTGAAGCTTCGGAATGGTCAACAAGTTCAAACTTTGCCCGTTCACGAGGCGGTGATTATTCTGCAAGTTCATCGTTTATCAGACTTCGAGTATCCGATCGAAACCACAACTTTTTTGGAGATAACTTCAGAGGTGTCAGAACGGCTCCGTAACCAATTCAAGGAAAAGGAGATCGTATGAAACAACTTACTCAATTTTGCTTCGCCGCCATTACCCTGCTCATTCTCGGGCAGGGAATGGCTTTGGCGCAAAAGCATGAAGGCGGCTCATTTGATGGGCAGGGCGTGGGCATCAGTGGGGTGATTTCGCTTAGCGGTGCAAACACGGCGTATTCTTACACCAATCCACGCTTTTTAGGCGGCGGCTTCGATGGCGCAGCGCTCGGTGCAAGCAATGTCATTTCACTTAGCGGCGCAGCATCTGCTTACACCTATACTAACCCGCGATTTTTAGGTGGCAGCTTTGATGGTTCTTCCGCTTTGGCAACGGGCGTGATTTCGCTGACCGGAAATCCAACAGCTTATTCCTATCTGAACCCGCGATTTTATGGCGGTAATTTCGACGGCAGTTCGCGCGACACCTCGGCAGTTATTTCGCTCATAGGGACACCTTCCCCGTACACCTATTTGAACCCGCGTTTTTACGGCGGTAGTTTCGATGGGTCGGTAGCCTTGGCTTCGGCAATTATTACGCTTGAGGGCGGTTCATCGGCATATACCTACACCAATCCACGTTACTTTGGCGGAAGCTTCTCGGGGTTTTCCTCGATTCGTGCGCTTGGGCCCGTTACGCTTGATGTTCCGAATCGCGAACGCCCGATTCCGAAGGACTTTGCCTTGCTTCAAAATTTTCCAAATCCCTTTAACCCAACCACCACCCTGCGCTATCAATTGCCGCGCTCGGGGTTTGTACAATTGGAGGTATTTGATGTTTTGGGGCGAAAAGTCGCGACACTAATTTCTGAGACGAAAGCCGCAGGCTATTACACTTACACACTCTCGGCCAATCAATTGGCTCTGGGCAGTGGGGTGTATTTTTATCGGATTCAATCGGGAGATTTTTCTGAAATCAGAAAAATGATTTTGCTGAAATAATTTTGCTTCCTCTTTCATTTTCTAGGGCTGCCTAAAAGCAGCCCTTTTTTTATGCTCAAAACCACCTGAATGGGGAAGAATGCACTTCGTTTGCTTGATTTCGGCTTCAATTCACAAGAAATCCCCCGTTTTTTCAAGTTTTTCGATAATTCACCCACCTCGGAAGTCCCCCACCCCTCCTCGAAGGTACCCCCTCCCACCTCAAACATGAACAAGTTCGCCTTTTACCTGAACAAGTTTGCCTCAAACATGAACGAGTTCACCTTTTACTTGAACGAGTTTGCCTTTTACTTGAACGAGTTCACCTCAAACTTGAACGAGTTTGCCTTTTACTTGAACAAGTTTACCTCAGACATGAACGGATTCGCCTTTGACTTGAACAAGTTTACCTCAGACATGAACGGATTCGACTTTGAATTGAACCTGTTCGCCTTAAAGCTCGGTTTGCATTTCATTACCTTTACCTTTTAACCTTTTCAGGATTATTGTCTCAGGTTTTGAATAGTTAATTTTTTTAAATTGAGAATAATGTTATTTAATGAATTGAAAATTCATTATTTATTTTGAATTTGAATAAGACTATTCCCCTTTTTCAAGTGCATTTATTTTTCTTGCCGAATAGATCTCTAATAATTTTTCAACTTAATTTTCTATAAATAATAAAAGGGATGAGTTTTGACTCATCCCTTTAGAAATCAATTATGTAAATGGTAATTAGAATAGTGTATAAATAAATGGCGCAATTGCCGATCCGCCGCCAATCACCACCAATACTCCAATTAAAAGTAAAACCACAATCAACGGTGCAAGCCACCATTTTTTTCTTTCGGAGAGAAAGAGAAATAAATCTTTCAGGATTTCCATTTTAATTCGCTGTTAAAGCAGTTTCGTTAATTTTGGGGCAGTATTGAATTTGCCCGGATGGATAAATCACTTGGAGTGATTCATCGATGCGCATTGCTCGGTGCCACTTTCCTTTTACTTTATATTCAATCGTACGGTCATCGATCAATTTCACATCTGTAATGCTAAATTGATAATCGAATCGATTGATACCTAAATAGCGGCCTTTTATTCGATTTTTCTTATTGAAATAAAATTCAATCATTTCATCAGGATTGCCTCGACGGTATTTTCCTACGAATTTTTCGCCGACTTTCTTTTCTTCATTCAGCGCATCCCTTTCCGCCTTCCACTTTGGAATCTTTTTTGAACCGGATTGCTTTTTTTGTTGAGGCATATCATTTTCATTTCCCAAAATTGTTATTTGAGAAAATAAAATCCCGCATAATAAAAATAGAATTGAAAAAATTGGGCGAAGGAAGTGGAATTGAATATTAATTAAATGTTTCAAAAATTGTTTAGAATTGTCTTTTAGTGTGGTGGAGAAAGTCATTTTATTATATCTCATCGTTAATTTATTTAGTCAGAGAGAAAATGTAAACGGCTTTGGGTCGTTAGAGGTTTCACTTAAAGTTAACCACCTACTTTTTCAGCCTTCCCTCATCGGAAATCAAGTTCAAAAATAACCTTACGGCACCGTTTTGCCAAATTCGGAGTTGGCGATAAAGTGCAAGCGAAATGTAGGTGATCCGCCCTTTTCCGTAACGGGCGGTGAGAATTGATGTTGGCGGTGCAGGGTCGTTGGTGTCATTGATTTCGAGCAGGCGTTCAAATTTTGGCGAGGTTTTGGCAGTATCGCCGGAAGGCAAATAAACCGCCCGTTCTTGAACCCAATTTTGCCAATCCGTGGGCTCAAGTCGGTTTGGGAAGTTAAAGAAGCGGTGCTTTGGGGTGAGAATTTTAACAGGAGCAGTTTCCTCTGTGACGCGTTCGGAGGTGAGCTCAATGGGAAACGGCGAAATCAATTCCCCCTCTTTCCAATCTTTCGGCTTATGATAAAAAACAATCAGATGACCGCCCTTTTCAACATATTCCAAAAGTTGCTTACGGTGCTTCACAATATCAGGCCGATACAAATGCGCACGAAGGTCAACGATGAGGGTTTGAAAGGCTTTTAACCGGGAGTTTTTAACCGTTTTTTCTAATGTGAGCGAATCCAAAGGCGTAAAGTCGATTTCCATTTGCGCAAAGAAATCACGTAAGGTTCGATCGTAGGTTTCAATTAATCCAATCGGCCGCATCGAACTGTCTTTTGTTGCAAGAACCGGGGCAATAAAGAGCGTTTTTTCAACTTTTCGGAACCGCTCGGTATCACTCGAATTGATTGGTTTTAAGGAAAGCTCAACCCGGATTGATTCAAATTTTGGGTCTGCCTCAAGCCAAACGGAAAGCGTGTCTTTTAGCCGAAACCGTTTTTCACGCGCAAAAAGATATGAACGCTGTGCGATGAGCCGCCTTTCTTTTGGCGAAACAAGATGGGCGGTAAGCAAGACAGGCAATATTTCACCTGTGGCGTTCACGGCCACAAACTCAATCTCTCGCCGATATCGAACCGGAAATTGCGGGCTATAGGCGTCTTCTTCAATGCGCTTTTTCAGCATTACTTGTGGTGAGGCGAAAAGGAGTAGCGGCGGCATCGGTTGAAACGGGTATCCACTTTTTTCCCACTCCCGGAGCGGGTAAATGATTTTTTTATTTATCGAAAGCCCTTCCTCAAGCCTTAAACCCGTCCGATTGTTTTCACCACGGCTTCTTGTAAGCCAATATCGATGCGGCAAATAAAAGAAAGGAAAAGTGATGGGCGAAATTTTATCCATCCCTTGCGATTTATGTTCCGCAAGTGCGCGAAAGGCGCGATTCCGATAGGTTTCTTTTTCTATGATTGTGTCATGAGTCTTGCCTTGTGTTTCAACAAGTGAATCCACTGGGATTAAGATTGAAGCGTGAGCGCTGTCGCGAAAAATCCGCGTAAAAAGCCTTGAAGTTTGCCAAGGGCGAATTCCATTTCGAAACTGATGCGGGCAGAAAGTTGAGTCGGCCGCTTTTTCGAATGCTTCGAAAATTGAAATTCCGACCGCCTGATGATTGCCGTGCTGACGAAACGGTTTTGTGGTGATGGTATCGTGATTGGAGATAATAATATCGGGCTGAATCAAGCGAATGGCATAAACCACGTGCTCGATGACGCGGTTTTTTCCACCCCATCGTTGAAAGGTTTCGGTCGCGGTTTTTGAAAATCCAAAGTCTTCGAATCCCAAAAAGAAGGTTTCTGTTCCAAGCTGAGAAGCCGCGCGATAAGTTTCGTTTGTACGGATATAAGCCAATTCGTCGTAAAGTGCTGAACCAATTTCGTTTTGACCGCCTTCGCCTCGGGTAAAAAAGATGCTATAGGTTTCTGTGTTGGGCATTTCGGCATAATATGAGAGTGTCGCACCGTCTTCATCATCAGGGTGAGCAGAAAAAGCCAAGACGCGCAATTTCGTGGTTGTGGAATCTTCGTTCACACCCCATCCATTTTCACCCGCTTTAAGATGGATTGAACAATCGTAAAAAAAAGGGATAAGAAGCGAGGCAATTAACGCTTTCAACAGGCGATTTGAGAAGAGGGAATTATGAACGAAGAACTGCTGATTCTGCAATTGATTTTTCACGAGATTTTATTTCTTGAGTCACATTTTGAACCAATGCACGATTTCCTTCTTGCGCCCCATTTTGAGAGGCGTTTGTGGCAAGTGCAACATCCGGATCCTTCAGTTTATCTTCAAACCTTGAAAGAAACAATACGGGCAAGCGAATCGAAACCGTTGCCCCACCGCCCCGCCGATTCAAGAGTTCAATTTGGCCGTGATGTTCATGAATAATTTTATAACAAATTGCCAGCCCTAAACCTGTTCCGCTTGACTTTGTCGTAAAAAAGGGATCAAAAACTTTTGATAATACTTGCGATGGGGCTCCGGGGCCGGTGTCGTGAAAAAGTGTTTCGACATAAGGCCGTGTTTCGCCGCCCGTGAACACAATGGTTTGATGGGCTGTAATTTCTAATTTTTTTTCAGTAGCCCCGAGCCCGCCATTGGCTTGGTTCATTGCCTCGACGGCATTCATAACCACATTCAGAAATACCTGCCTGATTTGATCAGCATCCACACGCAGCATTGGTAAATTGGGTTCATAATGCTTGAACACTTGAACCCCGCTTGACTTGAAATTTTCTGCCAGAAGTGCAAGCACAGAATCAATGATTTCAGGAACCGCGATTTTGACAATTCGTTGCCGCTTATGGCGTGCAAAGGCGAAGGTATCTTCAATGAATTTATTGATCCGCGAGACTTCCTGAGAAATTTGATTCACATATTGGTACATCTCGGTTTTCGGATCTAAATCCACACTAATGGCTTGTACCATCGATTTGATTCCGGCAAGCGGATTTTTGACTTCATGCGAAATCGCTGCCGCGATTTCTCCCAAAGTCTGCATCTTTTCTGATTTCTCGGCTTGAACGCGTCTGATTTTATCTTCGGTAATATCTTTGAAAATGACCATCGCCCCAAGCATCGCGCCATTATCATCAAAGCGCGGGGTAATTGTATAACCGACGCTCATTTCTACAAAAGACGAGGCTGAAAACTCGCCACGGAAACTTTTACCTTCTCGAATATTTTTTCGCTCATCCTCGGTTAGCATCAAAAAATGTTCGACTCGCCGCCCGTAAACATCTTCTTCCGAAAGCCCCATTAACAGTTGTGCAGCTGAATTTATCCCCACGATCCGATTGTCACTATCCAAAATCAAAACCGGCTGCTCAATTTTCTGAATCGTATTTGGCACTTTCTTCACCTTAGGAGAAAGAACGGCATGCGCGCTATTTTTTAGTTTGATATGCAGCTCTTTTTGCTGCGCTAGAGAATGAGCGCGCTTGCGTTGTAGCCGATAGAAGGAAGAAATTACCTCGGCTGAGTCTTCAGCAAAATGACCGGTGGGGTGAAAAATATCGGAGGCAAATGTTCGAATCGCGCGGGTCACAACGGTAAGCTCACGGTTATGAATTAGGGCGGAAATCGGTGCGGCATTCAATCGGGATTGGAGCAGAATCAGTGCATCGGTTTGAAGCTGACTGCCATTATAATCTGCAAAAACAACTTCCGTCGTTTGTGGAACCAAGTCTAACTCATTGTAAGTATAAGTTTCAACCGTAATTGCTTGCTGAGAAAAAAGCCTCGGCAATAGATTCGCCTGCTCAGGGTGATCGGTGATAACCGCAACAAATGGCATTGAGTCTTTTTTTTAATTCAAAACTTTTGATATTCAAACACATCATCAAGCGCTTTACTTAAAAAGCAAGCAAACAGGATAAATCTTTAGGAATTAGCTTATTGAAAAATACTAAGTAAAATACTTTGCTGCCGTAAGCGCAGACCCAAGCGCTTTAATCTCAGAAGCGTTGAGCGTTGGATTGTTAATAGTGGATTTCGGGGCAACCACGCCAATTACATCAACAAAAGCCGCATTCGAAATAAATGCTCTTGCCGCTCCGCCGCCAGAACTTCCTGCAGCTAAAATTGGGAACGCTGTTTTTTGGGTTTTGATCTCCTCAATGGCTTTGATTTCGCGGAGTGCAAAATAAGCCGCATCACTCTCGGATTGTAACTCCCAATAACCAACCTTTGAAATTTCTCCATTTCTTGCTACTGAGACAGCCAAGTAGTTTGGCTCCAATTCCAACAGGATGAATTGCGAATGACTCATTAAACAAGCTGCAACGAGTGAAAAATGAGATACGTCAATCAAATTAATTTCTTTTCGAATTGGGGAAAAAAGCAATTGCAACCGTGTAAGATTTCGTTTTGGAATAAATGCCAGTGCGTAATTTTCAAAAGGCAAATGTGAATGATCTGAAAGTTTGAAGGGCTGTGCGATAAAATCTGCAGGGTTTGAGAGAAATTGCTCCGCCTCAAATTCCAATTCTGCCGCGAAATCAACGGGGGTTAAATCGGAATCCACTTGAGCGGTGAGGCATCGCGCACCATTCATCAGCAAATTCACAGCTACCTTATCGGTTTTAAACCTTTTAAGTTTTTCAGCCAGTCTTGTAGAAAGGTCTAAAATGAGTTTGCTATTCCCTCGTTCAAAAATTTCGCTGTAAATATCGTAATCCGTTGAAAGCAATTCTTGCGCTTCGATTTTAACAGCAAAGTCAGAAGAAATTGTGGTATCGATAATGGTAACACTATTTCTTTCGAGTGAAACAGACAATTGGCTATGCGGCATCCTTTTTTGTTGTCGATAAAGATGAATTCTTGGGCTGAGCAGTTTTATTTTAAAATACTCTTTCTCTGCCTTATTTCGCTATGTCTTTGAAAAATAGGTCTGCCCGTCAGCGGGTTTGCGTGGTATCAAGCGTGAGATATCGCTTGTAATTATTTAATGTTTTTTCTCCAATTCCTCTTACCATTAAAAGTTCATCAAGTGAGTACAACTTCCCACCTTGTGACTTTCGAAATCGTATGATTCGATTGGCCAATGCCGGCTCGATATAGGGAAGCGTTTTGAGCAGATCCTCTTCGGTTGCAGTATTAATATTTAATTTTGTTCCTTGACCGGTGATATCGAGATTTCCACTTTTCCGAGATTCTGATTTTTCTTCTTGTTTTTCATTTGATGTCATACCTCTAACCGTGCCTTGAGAATCAACGAGTGTTGGATAAGGATTGCTCAATTCCAATAGCAAAGAATCACTTTCCATAAGGCTATCCGCTTCCGTTTCATAAAAAATTTCCGCTCGAATCTCACGTAGTAACCTGTCGCGACTCACGGAGCCTTGCCAAATTTGTGCCAGAATTCCAATGAGAAATAAGCTAATAAGCCCAACGATAATGATGATTTCCGCCCGAAGAATTCCGAGTTTTGTCGCAAATTGATTCAGCCACTTCATCGATTTTTCTTTTCGTCTCGTTTTCTACAAAGATAAGTCAACGCCAATAAATACGATTTTTTTCTTGAAATAAGACTAAATTAGTCGTACTTTTGAAACGTCACGAGATTCAATTCTGTTTAATTAACTGTAAAATAAAAAATTGTCTTCGGTCTAATCCATTGATGTCTTAAGGCTTGCTTGGATTGATTTTGAATAGACTGTCTTCCAAAAGCCGACCAAATCGGCTTTTTCAAACGCTCGAAATACGACTAAAAGAGTCTAACTTTAATCATACCTTACGTAACTTTAGAAATTGACTCTTTACGGTGCTTTTTTTTGGATAGTAAATTTAATTTATGCTACGATTAACGAAGAAATTTGAATACGGCTTAATGGCGGTTCGCTATATCGCATCTACCTCAAATGGTGAAACGGCTACCGCAAAAGAGATTTCCGAATACACCGGTGTTTCGTATGAATTGGTTTCAAAAGTACTTCAGCAACTTTCAAAAGCTAGCATTTTGAGTTCCGTTCAAGGGGTCAAGGGTGGTTACCGGCTCAATCGACCAGCAGCCGATATCTCTTTTACCGAAATCGCTGAAGCCATTGAGGAACCGATTGAGCTTATAGAATGCGAGAGCGGCTCCGGTTGCGGCGCAGTATCGCTTTGCACCATAAAGAGACCATTGACACGATTGCAAACTCGATTTAAAGAAATATTCGACGAAGCGACTGTCGCAGAATTACTTTGAAATTGATTTACAACAGAGGTTTGAATTAAGCCTTTTACCAAAATTTTTATCACATCTAACTTTAATTTGCTTACGAATGTCATTAGATCTTAGCCGCCCGATTTATATGGATAATAATGCCACTACGCCAATGGACCCGCGTGTCTTAGAGGCAATGATGCCATACTTTACCGATAAATTCGGAAACGCCGCCTCACGAAATCACGCTTTTGGTTGGGAAGCAGAAGAAGCCGTTGAACTTGCACGCGAACAAGTTGCAAAAGCTATCGGTGCCGATGCTAAAGAAATTGTGTTCACCAGCGGTGCAACGGAATCGGATAATATTGCCATCAAAGGCGCTGTTGAAATGTATGCCGAAAAGGGCAATCATATTATCACCTTGCTTTCTGAACACAAGGCCGTCCTTGATACTTGCCGCCGTTTAGAGCGTGAAGGCAAAGCCACCGTGACTTATCTTGCGCCACAGCCCGATGGCATTGTGAATCTTGATGAACTCGCCGCAGCCTTTACAGATAAAACCATACTCGTGGCAATTATGATGGCTAATAATGAGATTGGGGTCATTCAACCGATGGCGAAAATCGGCGAATTATGCCGTAGCAAAGGCGTGCTCTTTTTCACCGACGCCGTTCAATCGGTTGGTAAAGTTCCGATTGATGTCAACGCAATGAAAATTGATATTCTTGCAATTTCAGGTCATAAAATTTACGGTCCTAAAGGCATTGGTGCTTTGTATGTTCGCCGCAAGAACCCTCGCGTAAAACTTAATGGCGTCATTGATGGCGGCGGACAGGAGCGCGGAATGCGCAGCGGCACGCTTAATGTTCCGGGAATCGTTGGCTTGGGCAAAGCCCTTGAACTTGCTCTTGAAGAAATGCCGGATGAAATCAAGCGCCTCACCTACCTGCGCGACAAGTTACGAGACGGCGTGATGTCTCAATTGGAAGATGTCTATGTGAATGGCTCGATGGAAAGCCGATTGCCGGGTAACATTAATATGAGCTACGCTTATGTTGAGGGAGAAGGGCTTTTAATGGGCTTAAAAGGGCTTGCGGTTTCGAGTGGAAGTGCTTGCACAAGCGCTTCGTTAGAGCCTTCACATGTGCTTAAAGCATTAGGTGTTGGCGATGAGCTTGCTCATTCCTCAATTCGTTATGGCTTAGGTCGCTTCACTACAGAAGAGGAAGTTGATTACGCAATCAAAATTTCCGTAGAAGCGGTGAACCGCCTGCGCGAAATGTCACCGCTCTATGAAATGGCGAAGGCCGGAATCGACTTGAAATCGGTGCAATGGAATCATCACTAATAAAGACTTTTTTAACTCTTAACTCTTAACTTTTAACTCTTAATTATTAATTTTTATGGCTTACTCAGAAAAGGTTATCGATCATTACAATAACCCACGCAATGTGGGCAGTTTAGATAATAAAGACGAAGCGGTTGGCACAGGTCTGGTGGGTGCACCCGAATGCGGGGATGTCATGAAGCTTCAAATCAAAGTCAACGAAGAAACAGGCATTATTGAAGATGCCAAGTTTAAGACTTTCGGATGTGGCTCGGCTATTGCCTCTTCCTCACTAGCCACCGAGATGCTCAAAGGAAAATCGATAGAAGAAGCAGCGACGATTAAGAACACTACGATTGTTCAAGAATTGAATCTTCCGCCGGTCAAAATTCATTGCTCCGTGCTTGCTGAAGATGCCATTAAAGCGGCTGTCGAAGACTTCCGAAAGAAGCAAGAGGTCAAGCGTCAAAAGGCTCAAGAGGCTTTGGCCAATGCTTAATAAAGTTTTAGAAAATGACTTTTTTGAATCAATTCTTTTCTCTGATTCTATTGGTTAGAGTATAAAGAGAATGAAAGGAGATTAATATGATTACCGTATCTGAAAATGCATTAGCGCATGTCACGCGCTTGAAGTCTCAACAGAATCTTGGAGATGATTACGGACTTCGTGTCAGTGTAAAGGGTGGAGGTTGCTCCGGTCTTTCTTATGGGCTTGATTTTGAAAATGAAGAGAAGAAGGGCGATCAGATTTTTGAAGACAAGGGTGTCAAGCTCTTTGTTGATATGAAGTCATTTCTTTACCTCGCAGGCACTCAACTCGATTTTTCTGACGGGCTAAATGGAAAGGGCTTTCATTTTGTGAATCCGAATGCGGCGCGTTCGTGCGGCTGTGGGGAATCGTTTTCGGTTTAGTTTTATAATGGGAGAGATAAAAACCTTTTCAGTGAAGTCTCAAGATGACTTGTGGTTTTATGAAAAGCAAATAAACCTCTTCGATATTTTAGAGTTTTTCCCTTTTGACGCCATTGGAAATGGTGAGAAGGAGGGGAAACTGATTAAAATTGAAACGGATCTGGGGTGGTCATTTGAAACCGATATTGAACGCGGGAAATTTTGTTTTCGAAAAAAATCGAAGTCGCAGCCCGGTACAGGAAAGTGGGTCGTGGAATCAGGATTAAAAGCCGGTGACCAAATTGCTCTTGAAAAGTTAGGGGAATATCACTTTAGACTTTATAAAATTAATGCTGTTTAAGCCTAACGAATCATTTTTTTCTGTATTATACTGAGTACAATTTCTTAGAAGTACATTTTCACTAAGGAGAAACCATCATGCTCGAAACACTTTTTATTTTAAGCGGACTTGCCTTGACAATGGCCTTATTTTTGGATTTTCCAAAGGAAATAATGGTCACTTTTGTTCAAATTTCCTACAATAAAATATTTGGACAAGAACGCAATTCATCTCCTTCAGCCCAAGATTCTCGGGTATTTTTCAAACACAGACGTTACTAACTTATGGAAACCAAAGCCTTATTGGAATTTGACATTCAAGATTTTCTTTGGAATGGAATTTTGAAGGAAACCGTGTTTCGTGAAAAACTTGAATCGCATGATTGGTCGCAATACGATGGCAAAAAGGTTATTGTTAAAGGGTGCGGTTCAACCCCAATTCCCACTTGGGCATATATGGTTGTAACGGGCTATTTGGTTCAGCATGCCTCAAAGATTATGTACGGCGAGGCTTGCGCGGCGGTTCCGATTTACAAAAAGCCCAAAACCGTAGATACTGAAGTTGAAACACTTAGCGAAGCGGAGCGCGTTTCAAGCTAATCAATCTCTTTTATCACTTCAACCCCCTCACTTTTCTCTCCTTGAACCCACGCGTTAAATCATTTTTTAGTGGTTTCGTTTCACCTCAAATAATGATATTTTTGGCAATCCATTTTGGAATGTGGGTTTAAGTAAGGCTTAACCCACATTTTTCTTTTCAACACTTTTCAAACTTTTATGTCAGAAACAAAATCGTACGGTTTACTCAAAGGAAAGAAGGGAATTGTATTTGGGCCATTGGATGAATCTTCAATCGGGTGGTCAATTGCACTTGCCGCTCATCGCGAAGGAGCCGAGTTGGCTATTTCCAACATCGCCATTGCAGCACGCGTTGGCCGCGTAATGGAATTGTGCAAATTGGTCAATGCGCCTTTCTTTACCGCCGACGCTACCAATATGGAAGAACTTGAAAAATGCTTTGACGAGGTGAAGGAAAAAATGGGTGGCGTTGATTTTATCGTTCACTCCGTTGGGATGTCGCAAAATATTCGCAAAGAGCGCCCTTATGAAGATTTGAATTATGAATGGTTTATGAAAACGCTCGATGTTTCTGCCCTTTCGTTTCATAAAGTGATTACCGCGGCATTGAAGAAAGATGCTATTCGCGACGGTGGTAGTATTCTTTCGCTTTCTTACATCGCCGCGCAACGCAATTACTGGACTTATACCGATATGGCCGATGCCAAGGCACTGTTGGAATCGATAGTTCGTGGATACGGCCCTCGCCTTTCACGCAGAAATATTCGTATCAATACCGTTTCACAAAGCCCAACCATTACTCGTGCGGGAAGCGGAATTGACGATTTTGATAAAATGTATGAATATGCCAACCTCACCTCACCTTTAGGAAATGCAACCGCAGAAGAATGCGCCGACTACTGTGTTACTTTGCTTTCGGATTTAACCCGAAAGGTCACGATGCAAAATCTTTTCCACGATGGTGGCTATAACAATATGGGTTCAACACTCCCGATTTTGCGGCTTTTGCATGAAGGTATTCAAGATGAAGAAGCCGTGAAAAAGGCAGGCTTTGATGAATTTCTACCGCCGCATCTTCGTGGCCAAAAACTGACGATGAATAAATCGTAAAATGAAATAACCAAAGGTTGAGTGGTTCGTAGAGAATGCTTATGCCAACAATAAAAAGGGCTACACGGTAGCCTTTTTATTTATAACTCTAAAGTTCTTTTATGAAACACACTCTGAAACCACTCTTTCTTTCGATTTTTCTCCTTATTTCAACTTCTCTTTCGGCACAGTGGACTTCAATTCAGGGGACATCTGATTTTGGTATTTTTACCTTTCAATGGCACCGCGATACCTTGCTTGCCGGTGGTTACGAACAGATTTACAAAAGTCTTGATTCCGGTAAAACGTGGTCTCTCTACGGCTTTGTGTCTTCTGAAGATGACATTAGTTCCATAACTGACAACGCGACTCACACCTTTGCCGGCACCTTTTCCAAGGGCGTGTATTATTCCACCAATGGTGGCAAAGATTGGATAGACTATTCACAAGGTCTTGAAGGATTGGGAGCAAAATCAATCTCCAGCCTTGTGATTCTGGGCGATTCCATTTATGCTGCCACACAGGGCGAAGGTGTATTTGTCAGTAATCTTAAAGCTCTTTCGGGGTGGAGCAATTACCGCGAAGGCATGTTTTCGGCGGTGACTTATGTGGTGAATGCAATGACCGCTGTAAACGACACTTTAGTTTTAGGAGCCGGAGCGAATGGCGCGATTCAATATCGCAAACGTGGCGCAGCTCAGTGGGAATATGTTGATTTGCAACAGAATGCCGTTGGTCTAACAGCCAATGATTTTGCCATTCATAAAGGTGCGTTATTTGTAGGCAGTGGGGTTGTTCCTGCCGCTTTTCGCAGTTTTAACTCGGGTAAGACTTGGGAAAACTGTGCATCGGGTCTTCAAGGCGGAATTTTTCCAAAAATTGTCTCAAACGGCTCTGTTCTTTTTTATGCGGGTAACTCAGCGTCGGGTGTTGTTCGAATTTCAGCAAGCACGAATGACGGCGACTCTTGGCAACTGCTTGATACCGAATCGCCGACGACACTCGCCGCAATGATTCCCATCGGAAATCGTCTTTTGGTTTCGCGCACACAAGGCTTGTATTGGTTTGATGCAACGCTTTTATCAGCACCAAAACCTCTTCCGGTGAAGCCCGTTCAAGATTTTGTGCTTCATCAGAATTTTCCGAATCCTTTTAATCCTTCCACAACCATATCGTTCCAATTATTGCGACCTTCTTCCATCACCCTTGAGGTATTTGATGCCATTGGTCGAAAGGTTGAAACCTTAGCACAAGGTTTTCGCTCGGCGGGGCTTTATCAAGAAACATTTCAAGGGAAAGCTCTTTCAAGCGGTATGTATTTATATCTTCTTAAAACAGGCTCGTCTTCTCAAACCCAACGAATGTTGCTCATCAAATGAAATCACTCATTTTATTCTTTTCACTCGTTGTTTTACTTAAGGATTCACTCGCACAAGAGTGGCGTGGCTTCGCTTTGAGCTCTCGGTACCGTTATAACACTCAGCATATTGCTTTTGCTGATATGAATAATGATGGAAAGATTGACTTGATTCGGAGCGGGTCGCAATCCGTTACGGTACTATTAGGTAATGGTTCGGGGCAGTTTTCGCATTTGGCAAGTTGGAATGTAGGGAAACGGCACCAGCAATTGGCCACGGCGGATTTGGATGCAGATGGCAATACCGATTTACTTGTCTCTGATTATGATCAAAATTGCTTTTATATTTTTTATGGTCTTGGAGATGGCTTAACCACTGCGGGTTATAAGTACACCCTTGGCGGACATGCGCGTCACTTAGCAGTTGCGGATTTTAATGACGATGGTATTCTCGATATTCTGGCTGTTCACCTTGGCTCAAATCAACCCATTCATGTCTATCAATTTTTCGGAAACGGAACACGCAATTTCCCGACGCCTGTAGTTATTGCCACTGAAGAGCCGGCATCGCGAGAGTTAAAACTTGCCGATTTTAATAAGGATGGAAAAATTGATGTTTTCTTTTCTCTATCGAGTATTGCCGCAGGATTTATTCTTTACTGCAAAAGCGATGGCACTCTCTCAAGCCCTGTGTATATGGCACCATTTCATGAAAATGAAATAAGTATGGGTGCCACAATCGCCGATTTTAATAAAGATGGAATTCTCGATTGGGCTTATGCCCGATTCGGCGACTTTGCGCTTCGCATAGGGACGCCTGAAGGAAAGTTTCATCTTGTCGATTCTATTCCCAATACTTCACCCTTTGATATTGAAGCGGCCGATATTGATCTTGATGGAGTTTACGATTTATTCTATGCGCATAACGATTCACTAAGCTACTCCTTGCATAACGGCTCAACACCGTTCACAAAGTTTATTGCGCTTCATCAAAGCCCTCGGATTCCAAAATTCGTTTCTGTTGACATTAACAAAGATCGCTTTATGGATATCGTTTCATTCGACACTGATTCGATATTTGTTTATTTGAATCTTGGAAATTCACTTCAAAGCCCGGAAGAGCCCCAAAAGCCAATAGCTTTTGAACTTGAACAAAATTTTCCAAATCCGTTTAACCCTTCAACCACAATTCGTTACAAGATTGAAGGCTCGACTTTCTTAACACTCGAGGTATTTGACATGTTAGGAAAGAAAGTGGCTACACTTGCCAATGAATTCAAGCCTGCTGGAAGCTATGAGGTTCAGTTTCAAGCGCGTGGGCTTGCAAGTGGGTTATATTTTTATCGGTTGAAAGCCGGTTCTTTTCAGGAATCAAAAAAAATGCTTTTGCTCAAATAGTGCCTTTCGTAACGGATTGGGTCTCAGTTTCTTGATCTTTGAATTCTGTCTAAGTAAGGCTTATCCCAAAATTCATCTTCTCCTTTCCTAAAAATCTCGCTACGTTTGTCAAGCGAAAGATTAACGTTTTTTTAGGAGAATACAATGAACAAAAAGCCGAGTATCGCCGTCGTTCTCTCGATGGAGCAATACAGCCACCGTATTTGGCAAGATGTGGCAAAAAAGTTGGAAGATGTTTGTACCCTCAGGTGGTGTCACGATTTTGAACTGCTCGATTCTCCCGAAAAAGCCCGCGACATCATCTCAACCGCCGATGCTTTATTTGCGAGCATGATTGTGTTTAAGGATCATGCCGATGCACTCAAGTCTTTCATTGACACCGAGAAAACAAAATCGATTATTGTTGTTGATTCTATGCCCGAAGCGGCAGCTCTGACAAAGCTTGGGAAGTTTACCCAAAGCGGAAAAGGTATGCCCGAAGGCATGAAGAAGATTGTTCGCTTGCTTGTAAAGGGGCGCGATGAAGATTCACTTTATGGGTATATCAAACTTCAAAAAATTGTTCGACTTGCCTTGCCGTTCCTCCCCGAAAAAGCACGCGATTTCAAAAACTGGATGAGCATATATAATTATTGGACTCAGCCTATTGGTGAAAATATCGAAAGTATGTTTCGCCTGCTTTTGAAAGAGTATCATCAAGTTCCTACAGAGCCAAAGCCTGCTGTTGTGATTCCAACGATGGGCGTTTATCACCCGAAGTCATCATCCTATTTCAAAGATGCAGCCCACTTTATTCAATGGTATAAAAAAGAACAAAAGAAACAGGGTAAATCGATTGACGGCAAAAAGCGCATCGGGATTATTCTCATGCGTAAACATCTTTTGCAGGATAATCTTTACATCAACCAACTCATTGAAGCATTTGAATCGGCAGATATGGTTCCGATTCCTTGTTTTGTAATGGGTGTTGAGGCACATGTGGTGGTTCGAGAGTGGCTTCAGCACGAAAAAATTGATGTGTTGATTAACACGATTGGCTTTGGACTTGTGGGCGGCCCGGCAGGTTCTACCAAGCCCGATGCTTCAAGACATTTTGCAGAGGAAATTCTTTCGAACCTGAATGTGCCATATATCGTCTCGCAACCTTTATTTGTTCAACAAGTTGGCGATTGGACTCGCAACGGTGTTGGCTCGATGCACAGCGCCGTTACATTTGCCATTCCTGAATTGGATGGTGCGATTGCACCAATTGTTTTCGGAGGCTTAGCAAAGGGGCGTTTAATTACTATTCCCGATAGGCTTAAGCGACTTACGGGGCTGGTTTCAAAATTGGCTGACTTGCGCCGAAAGGCCAACCACGAAAAGAAACTTGCGTTTGTGGTGTATGACTACCCACCCGGTTTAGGAAAAAAAGCCACGGCAGCCTTGCTCAATGTTCCGCGTTCGCTACTTTCTATTCTAAATCACCTTAAAGAAGAGGGTTACGATGTTGGTGAAATCCCCGCGACTGCCGAAGAGCTTTTTGAAATGATTGACCGCACCACCTCTTATGAAACCGCGCTAAGTTCTCGAACCGCTCAAGGGTTCACCCAAAAAGAGTATTGGCAAAGTGTTTCTACGAAAGAACAGCAACGAATTACCAAACGGTGGGGCGAATTCCCGGGCGACATCGCGCCACTGCGCGATGGCTCGGTGTTTATCGGCGGCTTGCGTTTTGGAAATATTTTTATTGGGGTTCAACCGAAGCTTGGCGTATCCGGAGACCCGATGCGACTTCTTTTTGATAAAGCCAATACCCCGCATCATCAGTATATCTCGTTTTATCGGTGGATAAGCCGAAGCTTTAAGGCCGATGCCTTAATTCATGTGGGAATGCACGGCTCGGTAGAGTGGCTTCCGGGGTTGCAATTGGGCGTGAATAATCGCTCTTGGTCAGACGCATTGCTGGGCGAAGTTCCTCATTTTTATCTCTACCCAATCAATAACCCAAGCGAAGCCAATCTGGCCAAGCGCCGCGGTTATGCCACAATGATTTCGCACATCATTCCACCGCTTCAACGCGCAGGCCTTTATCAAGAATTGCATACCATTAAAGAATTGATTTCCGATTTTCGAGAAGGTCGTGCAACCACACTTGAAATGGAGGAACTTGTGCTCCCAAAGGCTGAAGCGATGAATCTTTATGACGATTGCCCAAGACTATCGCAAGAGCCGATTGGGGATTATATCCTTCGCCTTTCGACATATCTCACCGAACTTGAATCACGATTAATCTCTGCCTCGCTTCATACTTTCGGAGAATCGATTCCTGTTGAAAGTCAAAAGATTACCATTTTAGAATGGCTCAAGGCAACGGACGATGCCAAGGGTATTTTTTCGTTTATCCTTTCTTCATATACCCAACCGCATTCTTTTTCCTCCTATCCTGCGTTATGCCAAAGCGCGAGACAAGGTCAGCAGGTAGCGGACGAATTACGCACCGCCATTGAGCGCGTTTGTGAGCATTGGGTTGATGATATTCTTGCTACACCGAATCCCTCAATTCATCATGCTGAAACAGTTTTGAAATCCCTCATGCGGCAGTCAACTTTACCAGTAAACGCTCGAGGCATTGTTGAAGGAACACTTACATCCGTTTTGAAAATGCGATCCTTACTCGGCGATCAATCGCATGAACTAAAAGCCTTGATTCGTGGGCTTCGGGGTGAATACTTGCCTTCCGGCGCAGGCGGCGATATTATTCGAGACGGCTTTGGCGTTTTACCAACGGGCAGAAATATTCATGCAATGGACCCGTGGCGAATTCCTTCTGAGGTGGCGTTTCGGCGAGGAACAAAAATTGCTGATGAACTCATTGCCAAGCATTTGGCTGAAACAGGCTCCTACCCTGAAAGCATTGCCACCGTTTTTTGGGGTTTAGACACCATCAAAACCCGCGGAGAGGCTATCGCAATTGCGGTTCGCTTGATGGGCGCTGAGCCGGCTTATGATGGTCAAGGAAAAATCAGCCACTTTGCGCTTACCCCTCTTGCTACACTTGGACGTCCGAGAATTGATGTGGTGATGCAGCTCTCACCGGTGTTTCGCGATACTTTTTCAGTTGTGATGGATCATCTCGATAAATTGGTTCGGCTGGCTGCAAAAGCTGAAGAACCTTTGGAGATGAATTTTATTCGCAAGCATTCTGAGGCGGCGATGCAAAGCGGTGCGACGTTTGAGAGCGCTACAGCGCGGCTCTTTACGCAGTCTCAAGGCCAATACGGCACCTATGTTGATGATATGATTGAAGACTCGGCGTGGCAATCGGAAGAAGATTTAGATCATACATTCATTCGCCGCAATGCCTTTACATACGGGGGGAAGCGAGGAGGAAAGGCCGAATCGCAAATCTTGGATGGGCTTATGAAAACTGTCACGCGAGTGGTTCATCAAGTGGATTCAGTTGAATTCGGAATCTCTGATATTGACCATTACTTTTCAACGTCAGGCTCGCTTCAATTGGCCGCAAAACGACGCGGAAATTCATCCACAAAATTGAATTATGTTGAATCCTTCACTGCCGAAACGAAGATTATGGATGTGAAAGAGGCGTTGCGGGTTGAATATCGAACGAAGTTTTTGAATCCGAAGTGGTTTGAGGGAATGATCAAGCAAGGGCGAAGCGGTGCCACGGAAATTTCCAATCGAATGACTTATATGCTTGGATGGGATGCTGTTACCGAAAGCGTTGATGATTGGGTTTACACCAAAACAGCCGAAACCTACGCTCTGAATCCGGAGATTCGCGAAAAGCTTGAGGCGTTGAACCCCGAAGCGATGAAGAATATTGTGGGCAGGCTTTTGGAAGCTTCAGGACGTGGTATGTGGAAAGCCGATGAAGATTTGCTTGATAAGCTTCGCGATATTTATGCCGATCTTGAAGACAGGTTAGAAGGAATTAAAGTATGAAGTTTTATACATTACTTATAAAATCAATTTGAATACACTTATGAAACTTCACAATCATATTGCGATTGTTACCGGAGGTGCTTCCGGAATTGGGAAATCGTGTGCGGAATTATTTGCTGCAAATGGGGCAACGGTTGTTATTGCCGATATCAATGAATCGGAAGGGCATGAGGTTGCTAATCACTTAAAAGGCTTATTCATAAAGACTGATGTGACAAAGCCCGCCGAAGTCGAGGCCCTAATTCAAGCCACAGTGAATAAGTATGGTAAACTTGATATTCTGATGAACAATGCCGGTATGGATGGCGAGCAAAAACCGATTGCCGATTGCACGCTTGAGAATTGGCGCGCTGTTGTGGATTTGAATTTGAATGCTGTTTTTTATGGAATGAAGTACGGCTTAGCTGTAATGGCCGCACAAAAATCAGGCGTTATTCTAAACACCGCTTCGATTGCCGGATTAGTGGCCTTCCCAAATATTGCGGCTTATGGGGCGGCTAAAGCGGGAATTATTCATCTGACAAAAACGGCAGCCATTGAATATGCCAAGTCGAACATTCGTGTCAATGCACTATGCCCAAGTGTGGTTAAAACACCACTCGTTGAGCATTTTATTGCCAGCACGCCCGACCCCGCCGCGACAAAAACTTGGTTTGAAAATTTTAATCCTTTGCCCGGAATGGTTACAACCCACAGCGTTGCGGATGCGGCACTTTTCTTGGTAAGTGATGATTCGAAATTTATCACGGGCACTGCACTCACGATTGATGGTGGTTTTACAGCTCAATAATGAGATAATTCGTCAAAATTTTGAAGTGAGTATCAATAAGCGAATCATTGTTTTTAAATAATTTTAGAATAAGTGCTTGTCACTTTCGCACTCTTTCTCTAAACTTAAGGGTAGTACCAATGTTATTCTGTTATTAATCAATCATCGGAGGTATTTTATGACAAAGAAATTTGAATTTCCTACGGAAGACCGTTTTCGTGCCGCAATTTATGAAAATATGGGTATGGCCATTTGCGTGACAGATGAGCACGGAAAGTTTGTCGAAGTCAATGACGCTTACACCAAGCTTTACGGATATACACGCGAAGAGCTACTTGGCAATCATTTTACTATGGTTGTTCCGGAACACTATCGCACACAAGCCGCACAAATTCATGATGCCTTTATGGCTGGTGCACCGGAAATGCCGGCTGAGTGGGTTGTCGTTCGCAAGGATGGCGCTTTACGCAACATTTATGTGGTTCCTACAATGATGGTGCGCGAAGGTATTCGATGCAAGGTTACGGCGATTGCCGATATTACGGAATACAAGCAAGTTCAATCTACCGTTAAAGCCCACGGCGAAACCGTAACTGCGTAACTTTAATTTTTTTCTATAAAAGTACCCTCAAAGGGTACTTTTTTTTTAACCTACCCCTTACGGATTCCTCTTCAATTAATAGAGATGAAACATCTGCTTAACATAGGGTTAATGTAGACTCTCTATTATTGCACCGCTTTTCTGAAAGTGCCTTTATGGAAAATGCTAATAGTCAGTCTCCGGCACTTTCTCCTAATTCCAATGATTTTCACACCGTCTGCAGTTTTTTTCTTTTAATTAACTAATTATTCAACAAAAAAATATGAAAATTCAATCTCTATTGAAAAAAGCGACGCTCGGCATGATGCTAGGAAGCTCGGTGCTTTTTGGATGTAAGGAAGTAACCAATGAACCCGCTTCTTTGGTTGAAGTCGGTCAAAAATCCGTAACACCAACTTTTGTAAGATCAATTGCGAATGGTGTTCAAGCGTTTACATTAATCAGCAGTGACGATACCTTGAAGGAATCTCCCAATTTTGTGTTTGGTGGGATGTCGGATGGTGCCGGTCTCTTAAAAAATTCCGATGGCACTTTCACCTTTATCAACAATCATGAAGATAACTTTGCGGTTTCTCGTGTTACGCTTGATGTCACTTTCAAGCCCATTAAAGGCGATTATTTAATGACTTCAAACGATGGGCTATATCGCCTCTGCTCTGCTACAATGGTCACGCCTGAAGTTCACGGTGTTTCTGCCCCACAATACATTACTTGCGGAGAAACCGGTGCAGATTCACAAATTCATATCGTTGATCCGTATGGCGCTCCTTCCGCAACCGACCGAATTGCGACAAACTTTGGATATTGGAGCACCGAGAATGCCGTTACCTTACCCAAAAACACCTACGCTAATAAGACTGTTACCATCATCGGCGACGATGATTTTCAAGCCAGTGGCGAAATTGCGCTTTATGTGGGTGAAGGAAACGGAAACTTTGATGATGGAAAGCTCTATGTGATGAGCCGTACCGATAATGTTCGCCGTGAACGCGCCAATGTTGTTGGACAAACTTACAATGTCGAATTCCGCGAAATCACCAATCCTAAAACCCGCGCTGCTGCAGAGTTTAATCAACAAGCCACCGCGCTCAATGCCATTTCTTTTGGACGGGTTGAAGATTTGGATTATCGAAAAGGTTCTGACGCCGCAGCTACAGAAATTTATTTCTGCGTAACCGGTCAGCAATGGGGAACAGGAATTAATGCCGATAGTTCGCGCACAATGTACGGCCGCGTTTATCGCTTAAAACTTAATCCAAGCAATCCATTAGCAGGAACGCTTGAAGTGGTATTTGATGGCGATGATGTAGCAGGGCCAGCAAAGGAATTTATGAATGTCGATAATATTTGCGTGACCGATAACTATGTCTATATCCAAGAAGATCCGAATCGCTACCGTTCAGGAACTGTTTTTAACAGCACGCGCCAAAATCATGATCCGCGTATTTATCAATGGCAAATTGGAACGCCAACCACCTCTATTTCAACCTTTTTAGAAGTTGGCCCGCCGAGAGATGGTGGTGCTTTGCAAGCAAAGTATCTCGCCGCTCAAAACCCGAACGGTGCGGTCAACAATTGGTTCGTTGGCTCTGATGGACGGTTAGCCATCGGTGACTGGGAATACGGAGCGATGATTGATGTTTCAAAAGAAACCGGAAAACCCGGCACCTTTTTGGTTTGCGTTCAATCGCATACTTGGAGACAAGGTGGCGTTAATCCCGGGCGCGATTTCCGCAACCCCGATAAAGGAACTTTAGCCGCCGCTCAAACACCAACCAATCTTGGTGAAGGCAGCTATGTGTTAATTTTAACCAATGTTCCCCGATAAGTTTACATTACGATTTGTTTACAAAAGAGCCGCAATTGCGGCTCTTTTTCATCCAATACAACCTTCATGAAAAATACGACTTGTTTCTCACGGCTTACTCTTACCGCAACGGCTGCACTCATTTTAATTGCCGCTTGTTCAACGCCCTCTCAAAAGGAAGAGCCAATGTCCTTTGCCGATAAAAAAATCAAACCGATTTATCAGCAAGAATTGGATTCTTTGGTTACTTCACTAAAACACTTGGATTCACTAATTTTTAACGCATCACTCAACTCCTCCCCAACGCAATCAAACATTCAAGACGGATTCGCTCGAGCGCGGAAGCATTATAAGAGAATGGAGTTTCTGACGGAGTATTATGCACCTGCCACCTCAGAAGAAATGAATGGCCCTGCCCTTGAAACCGTTGGAGAAGAATTTAAGATTGAACCACCAACAGGATTTCAAGTTTTGGAGGAAAAACTATTTCCCTCTTTCGATCTCAAGGATAAAGAAGAAGTGCGAGAGCATGTTGGGTTTTTGATTAAAGCATGCAAACGATTGGATAATCTCGTTCTGAAAAAGCCTTTAACCGACGACCGGGTGTTTGATGCAATGCGTCTTGAAATTGCACGCATCATCACTTTAGGCATTACCGGATTTGATTCGCCGATTGCTCAACACTCATTAAGAGAAGCGGCATACTCACTTGAAGGAATTAAAGCTACTCTCAATGAGTACGGAAACCCCGAGCATCACGCATCGGCACTGCGTGTTATGGATAAAGTTGCAGCGGCAATTTCAATGTTACACACCGAAATCGGATTCGACGATTTCAATCGATTGGAATTTATCCTTTCTCATGCCAATCCTATTTCAGAAGAAATCCTATTGCTTCAAGAAAATTTGAAGATTCCTATTCTCACTGCTTACAGGCCTTTTGACCCAAAGGCGAAAACAATTTTTTCAGAGAACGCGCTTTCATCACTGCCCTTTGCGCCTGAATACACGGCATCGCTCAATCCGTTACAGGTTGAATTGGGCTACATGCTTTTTCACGATACTCGCCTTTCTCGTGAGAATGAACGAAGCTGCGGCTCATGCCACAACCCTGACAAAGCATTTACCGATGGGCTTGCACGCGCGAAGCCGCTTCAAGGAAACACGACCCTTTTACGCAACACACCCACGGTGATTAACTCGGGGTTTCAATCAAGTTCATCGTACGATCAACGCACGCTTTATCTTGAAGACCGCGTAAAGTATGTGGTTCACAGCCAAGCGGAAATGAACAGTTCATTGGAGGAAGTCGCGCGCAAACTCAATCAAGTTCCTCAGTATCAATTGCTTTTCCGCGCTGCATTTGATTCTTCTCAAACCATTACCCCTGAAATGATTTCGAAATCGATTGCGATGTATATGCGATCGCTGAATTCATTTCAATCTCGATTTGATCAGTATGTGCGAGGAAACCGATTGGCTATGGATTCTACCGAACAAAAAGGATTCAATCTTTTTGCCGGTAAAGCAAAGTGCGCGACCTGTCACTTCATTCCTTTATTTAACGGAACCGTTCCGCCAACCTTTACAGAAACCGAAGCTGAGGTTATCGGCGTGCCGGAAAAAGCCCTTTGGGTGAAAGCTCATATCGATCCCGATGAAGGTAAAATGGCCACAAACGGCATTGACCTTAACCGTTATATGTTCAAAACCCCTACTCTTCGTAACATTGCACTAACAGCACCTTACATGCATAATGGGGTGTATAAAACATTGGATGAAGTAGTAAGGTTTTATAATGTTGGAGGAGGTTATGGCATAGGAATTGATTTGCCGAATCAAACCCTTCCAACAGATTCCTTGAAACTCTCCGCTTCGGAATCAAAGGCAATTGTTGCATTTATGAGAACTTTAACTGATACCACAGCAATGCGTTCAAGGCCTCATTCAATCCCAAGTATTCGGTAAGTGGCGATTGCTTTCACATTGCATCCGTAAAATTGACGACCAAGGAACCATTGGCCAACAATTCAGTTTTGAACCGTGTTAATTTGGTTTGCGCCGGTGAAGCAAGCACTTCACCGGTTGCACTGAATTTCGACCCGTGACATCGGCAAGTCCATTCTTGATTTTGAAACACCATATTGCTACATCCGGCGTGCGTGCAAAAGCGAGACATTGCAATGAAACCCAATGCTGTTCGAGAGAGCGTTACATCCGAGCGTTCCAACTCGCCATTGACACGGATTCCATCGTAATTAAAATAAATTGCCATTGATAGGGTTGGGAGTTCATTGGGTTCAACTTGAATTGAAAGCCGCGCCTCGTTTGATTCTCTTGATAAATCGGATTCATTTCCATTTTCATCAATAACAGAAACTTTGTAAAACGCCGGCTCCCCTTTCTTTAGATTTGCATCTGTATATGAGCGTTGAGAAAAATCTACTTCAGCCAAAAACACATAAGGCGATGAAGGAATCGCCGTGCGATAAATTCTAAACTTCCCTTTTCCTTCTGCATCCCGGTTTGGAAATGCAGTTTCAGAAATTCCCCAAGTAAGTAAAACACTATCCAAGCGACCGCTTGCTTTCACATTGATGGGAGAAAGTGGCTTTGAATTCGACACCACAGATTCTTGACATCCAGAAATCACGGGCAACGACCCAGCACCAATGAGTGACGCTACACCGGTAAGTGTTGAAAGAAATTTTCTTCGATTCATCTTTTTTTCATAAAGATAATCGAGAGAAAATCCCTTGTTGATTAAGAAAGTGTTAGAAGTTTAATACCCCGCGACTTGGTTTTTTTGAAGGAGTCATATCGAGGCATTACTGAGCTCGTCAAGCGCGCTGCGAGAAATCTCCGATTTTCAGCACGCCACAAAGTGAGGTGGTTGAACCTGTCGAAACCACTGCAAAGAGGCTACTGTTTCACGCAAAGCCGCGAAGGCGCAATCATTCTTTTCGCTCTTTGTGTTAATTCTCTGTGACCTCTGTGTTTTGGAATTACAGGCACAAAGGACGCGGAGATAAAACCAAACAATGTCATTTCAAGGATTATGGTTGCTTGGCAAACTCGCGGCGAGAAATCTCCGACTCTCTGCACTCAAAAAATCTGCTGGTAACACAAAGGGCGCATGCCTTACACCTGCGCCCTGTAAATACTCTCAAATAATGAATTAAGAATCTACTTGACCAGTATCATCTTTTTTTTTTCGATAAATCCAGTTGACGATTTCAGCCTGTAAAAGTAAACGCCACTTGAAATTCCAGTCGCTCTAAATACGACCGAGTGTGTTCCTGTTTCTTTTACGCCTTGATATAAAACCGCAACCCTTCTTCCTAACACATCAAATAATTCCAATTCAATATTGCTCCGATTGGGGACACGGTATTGAATCGTTGTGGCGGGGTTAAATGGATTCGGATAGTTTTGATTAAGCGCAAACTGAAGGCGCTGCGGCACATCAGGTTCTTTTGCGGATAAAACACTGGTGCTAATACCAGCGAAGTTTGCTTGCGGTTGATTTCCAATCCTAGTGAATGCTCCCCCTACAAACAAAGTGCTTCCTGAGATAAACAACGAACGGACTACTCCATTCGGATTCGGATTCCACGCCGATGTGGAGCCGTTACTTATATCAATTGCAGCCAAATAGTTACGCGCTGTGCTCCCATTTACCAAAGTGAAAGAGCCGCCAGCATAAACCGTACTGTTCGAAACCGCCAAAGCATTGATTGTACCGTTCACATTTGGATTCCATTCAACTACCGATCCGGTAGATCGGTCAAACGCTGCTATTCCTTTTCGTGGGATATTTCCATTAACCGTATCGAATACGCCACCTACAAAAACTGTATTTTCCGATATTGCTAAAGAATAGACATCACCGTTCACATTTGGATTCCAAGTTGTTGGTATTCCTGTTGTAATATCAAATGCTGCTAATCGGTTGCGTGCAAGGTTGCCATAAACAACTGAAAATCGACCACCTGCATAAACAGTATTCCCAGAAACTGCAAGTGCATAAACAAAGTTATTTGGATTTGGATTGCAACTAATTGGATTTCCATTTGAAAGATTGAATGCAGCTAAACGGTTACAAGAAATACTTCCAGAAACTCTGTTAAACAATCTTCCTGCATAAATAATATTGTCAGTAAATGAAATTGCATGAACAGCATCATTAACATCCGGATCCCAACTTGTAATAGTTCCGGTACTTGAATTGAATGCTGCCAAGTTATTTCGAGGAGTTCCTCCATTTACAGTAGTGAACATTCCTCCAGCAAATATAGTGCTATTTGATGCCGCCAAAGGTATACATCGCCATTTGCATTTGGGTTCCAAGCTGTTACTATACCAGTCGTGAGGTCAAACGCGGCTAATCGGTTTCGGGTTGAGCTGCCATTGACAAAAGTGAAATCCCCGCCCGCATAGACCGTGCCACCCGATACAGCAAGAGTATTTACTAATGTAAAAGAAAAGCCACCAACATTTGGATTCCACGCTCTTGTGGTGCCATTGGTGCTATTGAAAGCCGCCAAACGATTGCGCACTATGTTACCATTGACCGAAGTGAAAGATCCACCTGCATAAATCGTGCTACCTGAGACCGCCAAAGTCCTGACACTGCTATTCACATTTGGGTTCCACTCGGTGGCGTTACCAGTGGTGATGTCAAACGAGGCCAAGTTGTTCCGCGTCGTGCTGCCATTGACCATTGTGAAAGCACCGCCCGCATAAACCGTGCTACCTGAGACGGCCAGTACATTGACACCGCCATTCACATTCGGATTCCACGAGGTTGCGGTGCCAGTGGTGATGTCAAACGCTGCCAAGTAGTTTCGTCCAATACTACCATTGACCACGTTGAAATTACCTCCAACAAAGATTGTATTTCCCGAGACTACAAGCCCATTAACCCAACCGTTTGCATTAGGATTCCAAGATGACGCCGTGCCTGTTGTAAGGTTGAATGCTGCCAAATTATTTCGCATTACATTGCCATTAACCATACTAAAAGCACCACCTGCATATATCGTGTTTCCCGAAGTTAATAATGCATATAAAGGGCCATTCACATTCGGATTCCACATCGTGTCTACATTTTTATCGGATTTAATGCGGGCTAGTCCATTGCGAGTTAGTCCGCCAACAGCATTAAAGTCACCGCCAATAATCCAACCTCCGTTGCCGTCAGAAACCACTGCATTAACAGAACCAGCGACTTTTGGAAACGCTGCATCTCGGTTGCCTATGATTGTATCCAAAACCACTCCTTGTCCTGACGCAGCGCCGACTTCAGTAAAAGAACCTCCGATATAGGCTGTATTGCCTACAACGACTGTCGCATTTACCTGTCCATTGGTTACCCAAAGGTTTTGGTTCACGGTTTGCGCTTGTGTTAAGCTTGCTCCGCATAGGATGCAGAGCATCAAAAGAGAGTATATTTTTTTCATGAAATATTTTTTTGGGAGCGGGAAAAATGTTCATTTTGCACCTGCCGCCCTGTTTTCATGTGCAAAGATTAATAAGGAAGTAATTGTTAAAAATAACCTAAAATTAGAGTTTTTTGTTGTTTTTCTGATTGAAATAAGAGGAGTGCGGGATTCAGGACGGTTTGAAAACCAATTACACACTTTAGTCTCTTTCCATTGCCTTTCAATCACCACTTAGAATAACAAAAAATCATCGACGGGATCAGTACGGCGCAGGCCGTGGCCACCTCAAATGATAGGCTCACAGATTCAGGACAAGACGGTATGACCAAAAAAAGTAATGTCATTTCGAACGGTGCATAGCGGAGTGAGAAATCTCTGGCGTGCGGAGAATCGGAGATTTCTCGCGGCGCTCGAA
Source organism: Chloroherpetonaceae bacterium (assembly GCA_033763895.1). Lineage (NCBI taxonomy): Bacteria > Pseudomonadati > Chlorobiota > Chlorobiia > Chlorobiales > Chloroherpetonaceae > Chloroherpetonaceae bacterium. The sequence continues at coordinate 910,693 of JANRJQ010000004.1, forward strand.
ATGACAAAGTGAAGGGCGTGCAGGATTCCGGACAAGCCGGAATGACTGCTTCAGATTTTAGGATGCGACACGTTGGTTTCGACAGGCTCAACCACCTCGTTTTGGTGGATTAATCCTGTTAATCCTTGAATCCTGAAAATCCTGATTCAGACAGTGTTTTGTGCGTGCGGAGGGTCGGAGATTTCTCGCGGCGAGCTTGACGAGCATTATAAAGTCTCGAAATGACAAAGTGAAGGGCGTGCAGGATTCCGGACAAGCGGGATGACTGCTTCAGATTTTAGGATGCGACACGTTGGTTTCGACAAGCCGTGGCCACCTCGTTTTGGTGCATACAGGATTCTGCTGCGTGCTTGACAAGTGCTTTTAACTGCCGGAATAACCACCTTAATTAATACCCCGCGGCTTGACCGTCTTTGCGCGATTCCGATGCGCCATAATAGACGCGATTTTTCTTGTCATATCGAATGCCTTGATAGCCGCCATAACCGCTGAGGCTATAGCCAATGCGGTGACCAAGTTTGAGCAGTTCACGAATAGTTTCGTGCGGGAATCCGGTTTCGAGATACAATGTTCCGCCGTCGGTCATCACTTCGCCCGTAGGTTCGGAGGATCCTTCGTGCGCGATACGCGGGGCATCACCGGCTTCTTGAATGTTCATTCCAAAGTCGATATGATTCATCACAATCTGCACATGCCCAAGCGGTTGAAATTCGCCGCCCATCACCCCAAAACTCATATAAGGCTCGCCGTCTTTGGTGATAAATGCGGGAATAATGGTTTGAAATGGCCTCTTGTGAGGGGCAAAGGTATTGGCTTCGCCTTCGGTGAGAGAAAACATTTCACCTCGGTCTTGCAGCATAAAGCCAAGCCCATCGGGAGCCATTCCCGAGCCCATTCCACGGTAATTGCTTTGAATGAAAGAAATCATTGTGCCATCTTTATCGGCCACGGTTAAATAAATGGTTCCGCCTTGTTTAAGAACGGGATTGCCGTGATCGACTTTTCGTAATGCGCGGTTCATTGAAATGAGTTTTCTGCGCTCTGCCGCGTAAGGTTTTGAAATCAATTCTTTGACGGGAATTTGCGCGAAGGCGGGGTCGGCATAAAGCTTTGCGCGATCTTCAAATGCAACTTTTTTGGCTTCGGTAAACAGATGAATATGTTCTTTGCTTCCAAACCCGTAACCGGAGACATTATACTCTTCCAAAAGATTGAGCATTTGCAGTGCTGCAATACCTTGGCTATTCGGCGGAAGTTCCCAAATGTCGTAGCCGCGGTAGTTTGTACTAACGGGTTCAACCCACTCGGAAGTATGCTCGGCCAAGTCTTGATAACTGAGAAACCCGCCTTGTTTTTTCATAAACGCATCAATGACTTTTGCGATTTCGCCTTTGTAGAAGGCATCGCGCCCGCCTTGCGCTATTTTTTCAAGCGTTGATGCAAGATTCGGATTTCGGAAAATGTCTCCCTTTTTGGGTGTTGCCCCGCCGGGTGCCCACGTTTCTTTCACATTTGGAAACTGAGAAAGAGATGCCACATTTCGCTCCAAGTAATAGGCAATAAGCTCTGAAACGGGAAAGCCTTCTTTCGCATAGCGAATCGCCGGCGCAAGAATGGTTTTCATTGGCAGCTTGCCGAATTTTTTGTGCAGCTCAAACCAACCATCCACACAGCCCGGAACGCTTACCGGAAGCGGCCCTGTCGCCGGAATATGCTTCAATCCCTTTTCCTTAAAGTATTGAAGCGAAAGAGAATACGGCGAGCGGCCACTTGCATTGAGGCCATAGAGCTTTTTGGTTTTGGCATCCCACACAATCGCGAAGAGATCGCCGCCGATGCCGCAGCCCGTGGGTTCCATTAGTCCTAAAGCCGCATTTGCAGCAATTGCGGCATCAATGGCCGAGCCGCCATCTTTTAAGACTTGAAGCCCGATTTGCGTGGCAAGCGGCTGACTGGTACAAACCATTCCGTTTTGCGCAATCACCTCAGAGCGTGTTGCAAAGCTTTTCCCCGTTATGCGATCTTGAGCCACAAGCGACGACAGTTGGTGAATTGAAGTACACACACTCCAAAGCAGGAGCGTTTTGAAAAACTCATTAAGACCAAGTCTAATCTTCATAATTAATTTTTGAAATGAAGCCTCTGAATTCATTGTTCGTATAAGTGTGGGAAGATAATAGAATGTGACTCTTAAAATGAAGTGGAGGATGTATGTCGATGGTGGTATGGGTTTTATTCGCGGTTCTTGGTTTTATAGCCGTGATTCTCTTTTTGACCGAAAACTATTACAAAGGTGATAATCCCTTCGATCACGAACGGCACAACCGTCGGTTTCATTATGACCGGCGCGACTACAACAACCGGAATGACTAATCATCTCTTGGTTGTCAAAGCGGCCTTCGGGTCGCTTTTTTTGTTTATCCAAATTCAATTTTCTTTTCTGGAACTCAATCATTCGTGCAATCATGAATAATTATTTGAATCGTATTTGATAAAAAAATCAAATGATTCAACTTTAATTGAACTTGTTTATCTTATCTGTAACCTGTTTTTCATACAGGTGAATTACATTTCTTCTTCTTTCTTTTTACACATCATTACGGCACCTGCCGCAAGTTTTTTTTAATTCAGTACCATCATAGGAGCATCTTATGCGTTTCTCTTTTCGGAGATTATTTTCCGGTTATGTTGGATTACTCACTTTATTGAACGTCGCATTGTTCCAAACAATGGCACAAGAGCGATTTTCACCGGCGAATGGCTTACGCCAAAACACACCACGGGTGGTGGCATTCACGAATGCAAGAATTGTGCAAGCCCCGGGCAGAGTGATTGACAAAGGCACATTACTTATTCGTGAAGGGGTTATTGAAGCCGTTGGAGCTGCGGTTAAAATACCGAGCGATGCGATGGTGATTGACCTTTCGGGGAAAATGATTTATCCCGGTCTCATTGAATCTTACTCCTCCTACGGTATGCCGGAGCCGCCGAGAGGCCCTCAAGCAGAGGTTCGCGGCACTAAATATTGGAGCGATAAAGTCTTTTCATCCACCAAAGCGCTTGAACAGTTTAAGCAAGACTCCGCGTGGGCGCAGAAATACCGAGCAATGGGTTTTACTGCCACACTTTCGGTTCCGAAACGCGGAATCTTAAAGGGTGAAAGCGCGCTCTTTTCGTTGGGCGATGATTCGCCGAATGCGTTGGTTATCGAACGCTCGGTGGCGCAACATTTCAGTTTGGATGTTGATTTCTTTTCGCGTGGATATCCAAATTCATTGATGGGTGTTATTGCGCTTCTTCGGCAAACTTTTTATGATGCCAAGTGGCATCAAGAGGCGTTAAAGGTGCCTGCAAAGGGAATTCCCGTTTCACAGCGACCGGAGTTTATTTCGGAGTTGGATGCGCTAAGCCCCGCGGTGAGTGGTAAAATGCCGACAATGGTAGAAACCACCGATGAACTTTCGCTCTTCCGCGCAGCAGTGTTAGCCAAAGAATTTGGTCTAAAGCTTTGGGCACTGGGCAGCGGCTATGAATACCGAAGGCTTTCGGAAGTAAAGAAAACCGCGATTCCTCTTGTGCTATCTGTCAACTTTCCCTCTGCACCTGAGGTGCAATCGGCAGCAGAAGCCAATCAAGTGAGCTTCGCCGATCTCGAGCATTGGGCATTGGCAGCCTCGAACCCGAAGCGACTTTTGGATGCGGGTATCTCTTTTTCACTGAGTGGATACGGACTTCGAGACCCCGCACAGCTATTCCCGCAAGTTCGCAAAGCACTTGATCACGGACTTAGCGACGATGCCGCGCTCGCTGCCTTTACCACAATTCCCGCAAAACTTTTTGGTGTCGATTCAAAACTTGGCTCGCTTGAAGCAGGGAAACACGCGTCGTTTTCAATCACCGATGGAGCTTTGTTTTCTGAAAAGACAAAAGTTCTTGCCACTTGGATTGATGGCAATGAATATGTGATTAAAGAAGAATCACCCGTTGACTTCCGCGGACTTTGGAGTCTCTCTTCATCCAACACTTCACTCGCTAAACTTTCGCTCGATGTCACCGGCGAGAGCACCGCTCCAAAAGCAAGTATTTCTGTGGGTTCAAAAAGAGAATCCGCCACGGTTCAGCTCTCCGGCGGCAGACTACTTTTCTTTTTCAATGGTGATTCGCTCGGGCTACCCGGAACACATCAATTCACTGCGGTACTCAGCGAAGGCGGGTTATTCGGAACCGCAACCCTTGCTTCAGGCGAGCACGCCTCGTGGGCAGCGATATTAAAGACCGCTTTTACAGCAAAGCCCGATACTTCAAAGAAAAAGCCAAGCGCGCCCTTGCCCTCATTCACGCTTCTATATCCACAAGGTGAATTTGGTGTTCCCAAGCAACCGGAACTACCTTCGGTGCTTTTTATTAAGAATGCCACGATATGGACAAGCGGCAAACAAGGTAAACTTGAAAATGCCGATATGCTCGTTCAAGCAGGGAAAATCATTCAGGTTGGAAAAAATTTAAAAGTGCCGCAAAATGCCGTGGTTATTGATGCTACAGGAAAGCATATCACACCGGGGCTGATTGATTGCCATTCGCATACAGCGATTGCCGGCGGCGTGAATGAAGTGGGACAAGCAATTACGGCTGAGGTTCGTGTTGGTGATGTGGTTGATTCCGACGACATCGGTATTTACCGTGAACTTGCGGGTGGATTAACCGCAGCGAATCTCTTGCACGGCTCTGCCAATGCCATTGGCGGGCAAAATCAAGTGATTAAACTGCGTTGGGGTGCTTTGCCTGAAGAAATGAAATTTGAAGGCGCCATCTCAGGAATAAAGTTTGCACTCGGCGAAAACCCGAAACGTGTGAATGCACAAGGCGCAGGCGGCAATACCCGTTATCCTTTTACACGCCAAGGCATTGAGCAACTCATTCGCGATGAATTCAAGGCAGCACAAGATTATGAACGCAAGTGGAAGGAATTCACCAGCGGGAAATCGAAGGTGATGCCTCGCCGCGATTTAGAACTTGATGCGATTGTCGAGATTCTCAATAAGAAACGCTTGATTCATTCCCACTCCTACAAACAAGATGAAATCATTATGCTGATTCGCGTGGCTGATGATTTCGGATTTCAAATCGGAACGTTTCAACATGTGCTTGAAGGCTATAAAGCCGCTTCGGAACTTGCACGGCACGGTGCAGGGGCTTCGGCTTTTAGCGATTGGTGGGCGTATAAGTTTGAAGTGTATGATGCCATTCCTTTTGCCGGCGCAATTATGCACAATGCCGGGGTAACGGTTTCATTTAATTCCGATAGCGATGAGCTTGCGCGACGAATGAATACCGAAGCCGCAAAGGCGGTGAAGTATGGCGGCGTTTCGGAAGAAGAAGCACTGAAGTTTGTGACGCTCAATCCTGCCAAACAGCTTCGTATCGATAACCGCGTTGGCTCGCTTGAAGCGGGCAAAGATGCTGATTTTGTGATTTGGAGCGGAAACCCACTTTCCACTTACACACATTGCGAACAAACGTGGATTGATGGGCGGAAGTATTTCGACCGCGCGCTCGACCGCACAATGAACCAAGAGCTTCAAGCCAAGCGAACCGCGCTGATTCAACGCCTGCTTTCGGAAGCAAAAGAAGCTGCCACTCCCTCTGCCGGTGCACCGCCACGACGCCCAAGGCACTTCACCATAAAAGATATGTACAACTGTCAATGCCACGACTCCGCCTTGCTTTATAAAGAAACTGCCGGAGGAGAGTAAGATGAAATCGATAATCATTCAAACACTGCTTATGCAATCACAAAATATTTCAAGGCTTACAAAACTTTTTGCTTTGGGCGGTTTGATGCTTTTATCACTCAATGCCATTTCACAAGAAGTGCCTTCGCCAAAGCAATCAAAACCGATTGCCATTATTGGGGCTACGGTTCATCCGGTTTCCGGCGACGATATTCCCAATGCAACCCTTCTTTTCGAGAATGGAAAGATTAAAGCAATCGGAACATCTGTTTCCATTCCTCAAGATGCCGAGCGAATCGATGCAAAAGGCAAGCATGTTTACCCAGCACTAATCAATGCGTTTTCTTCTGTGGGTTTGCAAGAAATTGGCGCAGTGGATATGACGGTCGATCTTAACGAAACCGGTCTGCTTAATCCGAATATCCGCGCGGAAGTTGCGGTTAATGCAGAAAGCCAATTGATACCGACAACACGGGCGAATGGTGTTTTGATTTCGTGCATCTATCCTCGCGGCGGATTGATTACAGGCACAGCCGCAGCGATTGAATTGGACGGGTGGACTTGGGAGGAAATGACGCTTCGTGCCCCGCTTGCACTTGCCATCAACTTTCCAAGAATAACGCCTTCTTCCGGCGGCTTTTTCCGACAGTCTCGCGAAGAGCAAATCAAAACCCGCGATCGCAATCTCAAAGAATTGGCTAAAGCCTTTGCCGATGCGCGTGCGTATCTCAAAGCCAAAGATGCGGAATCAACAAGCGGCACTTTTCACGAAACCGATGTTCGATGGGAAGCAATGCGCGGGGCGATTGAGCGCAAGATTCCTGTTCACTTTTTTGCGGATGAAGAATCTCAAATTGAAGCTGCGGTCGCTTTTGCAGAACGTGAAAAGCTTCGTGCGGTGATTATTGGCGGTTATGATGCTTGGAAATTGGCTCCGCTTTTGAATGCCAAAAAAATTCCGGTCGTAGTCACCAAAATTCATCGCCTTCCCTCAAACCGCTCCGACGCCTACGATGCTCTTTATTCATTGCCCAAAAAGCTCTACGACCTTGGCGTTAATTTCTGCATTGCCGATAACGGCTCCGGTGAGCAAGAGCGAAATCTGCCTTATAATGCGGGCACTGCCGCTGCTTACGGATTGCCAAAAGCCGAAGCGCTTAAAGCCATTACGCTTTCTAGCGCGAAAGTACTTGGTATTGATGACCGTGTGGGTTCTTTAGAAGTTGGAAAAGACGCGACGCTTTTTCTAAGCTCAGGCGACCCGCTTGAAATTCTTTCGCAAGTTGAAATGGCCTTTATCCAAGGCAAACGCGTTGAGCTCACAAGCAAACACACGCGGCTCTATGAAAAATATAAAAAGCGATATGGGCAGTAATGAAACAGTGGGAATAAGAGTTGAGAGAGATGAACGGGCGAGCAAATCGCCCGTTTTTTTTCAAAACATAAATACATGTTTTGAAAATTGAACGTGCTACAATGGGGTTTGTTGCTTTTCGATGATTTACTAAAAATTAACTTCGGGTTCTTCTCCACGAGTGTGGCAAAAGTCGAGTTAATCTTCAATCGATTCTTGAAACGATTTCATTGCTTCTAAAACAGTTTCTCCTTGAAAAGTGATGACATCTTTTATCCCGATGACCTCTCCGTGATAGAAGCCCTCTTCACTGTCTAATGAAGCAATTCCGGTGTAATTTTTATAGGTTAATTTCATGTTTTTATGATTCTATCTTTCCTTCAAATTCAATCCACTTCTCAATTTCGTCGAAGACGCGTTCCGACTTTAGCATTGCCGCGTGGGTTTTTTCCTCGACTTCGATATTCGTTGCAAGTTTCCATATTGAGCTTGAGGCGGGGAGAATCATCAAGTCGTGCGGGGTGTAAAGCGAAAGAATCCGCAGCCCGCTTAATTTTGATTCACTTTCTTTGAGCTGCCTAAGAAGCGGGCTTGATGGCCGAAGGCTGAATCCGCCTCGCCCGGGCGAGCCATACCCCAAAAGGCTTCCGTGATGCGGTGAAGAAATGGTGATGAAGGATTCAAACTTTGCTTTCTCTTTCAAATCTGCCAAGCCGTTCATTTCTTGCAAATAGTACCGAGCAATGATTCCACCCATACTAAATCCTACGAGCACGATTTCATTTTTTGCTTCAAGCGTAAGGGAAGAAATCGTTTTCTTGAATGTTTCTGCGGCTGTTTCAATTCGTGTAAATCCCCATCGTAAATGGAGGTTCGGGACTATCACTTGAAATCCTTTTGATTCAAACGCTATTTTGAACGCGTCAAAAACGGATGGCCTGTCAAAGATTCCGTGTAAACAAAGCAGCGTCTTCATTACTCTGTGGCGCTATTGAACTGTTGCAAAGAAATCAGACGTAATTTCGCTTAAGCCTTTCTTCAGTGCAGCATCTTCGACGCGTTGCTTAAGCTCGCGGCTAAAGGAGATTTGAGAGATAAACGGGGCTTTGCGTGTCCGCTCTTCGAGCTGTGCTTTTGCTTCGGGTGTCCAATGCAGTTTTGCTTCCGTTGAAAAGGAGGCTTTGTGCATCGGCAAAAATTGAAAGAGGGTATCGTAGAGCATATTCACGATTTCTTGAACCAAATATACCGCTCCTGAAAATCCCATAAACGGTGTTCCTAAGGCACGGCGCACGATGGGAAGCGGGAATCCGGCCGGAATGAAGAATGTTTTTGCTGCCACTTCAGCGAGGTAGATTTTATCGGGCATTCGGCCAAAGAGAATTTGCGGCGGCTTTTGTTGAATGCGGCGGCGAATTTCGCTGTTATCGGCTTTGGCGGTTACTTCGGAAAAGATGCAGGTCATTCCCAATTCCCCTTCGAGAAATTTTTTCAGCCCAACGGCGTAGGTTTCGCCGGCACAAACGGCAAATTGAACTGTAGGGAACCATTCCGATTGCGGGCCTCGCCACAAATCCCAAATAATTTTCAGTGTCGTTTCTTTTTCGCGTTTCAAAAACGCCTGCGCTTCCGATTCGGTATGAAGCAGTGCGCCAAGGTCTTTGATAAATTGCTCGGTTTCTTTGAGCCCAAATGGCGCGTAAAGCACCGGGCGTTGTAGTTTTTTCGCCAAGGCTGCACCAAACTCGCGATACATCACCACCACCACATCACTGTGTTTGAGCTTCGATAGATCGGTCATCTTAGATTCCATTGGGAAAACACATTCAAGTTGGCCTCCCACGCCTTGAACAAGTCGTTTGATTTCGGCGAGGTCGGAAGGCGAGTTAAAACAGCCGTAAGTGGGGCCAATGATACTGACCGTTTTCGGTTTGATGACAACAGGTGCACCATCGTCGTAATGCTCGAAGCACCATTGCAGCACACGGTCACGCCCTTGCCATTCATCTTCAAGCAATGAATTTGAGCTGAAGAAATGGATTTCGGGGTAATGCGCGGCGAGCATTTGGGTGTGGTCGGCACCCACCATTTCGCTTTCGGCGGTGGACATCACAATGAGTTTTTTTCCGGTACCCAAGAGCTTTTCGATTGTGTCTTTGGTAATTCCTGTAGTACCGCTACTTGAAATGGCTTTTTCGGTCAGGTCGGTAGGCGAAAGGTTGCGGAGATATGGAATGGCGTCGGTGTAATCAATGACAGCCACGCCCGCTAAATTATAACATCCGATTGGTGCATCGGCAATGATATGGACATCGGGCAAGCAGGCGAGTGTATTGACAGCTGCCCAGTAGGAGCTGGTGGTGGATTCATCGCGGATAATACGGGTCATTGGTACTTCGTTTGGATTCAAAAATGCGGTTCAATTGGTTTTGAATTTACAGTTTTTCCATCATCTGAAAGTGTGCGTTGTGTTCTTGGTGTATTATTAGGCAATTTCTGAACGAGTGTCCGATATCTAACTTTCCTTTTGTTTTCGCAATGACGCGAATGCACAATTAATGTGTTGTGTTCTTTGTGGCTTTTCTCAAAGAACCCTGTGTTTTGGAATTACAAACACAAAGTTCACTAAGCAAGAACGCAAAGGACACGGAGATAAAACTAAAAAATGTCATTTCGAGGATTAAAGATGATCGGCAGGCTCGCAGTGAGAAATCTCAGACTTTCCGCAAAAACCAAATTGAGGGGGTTGAGCTTGTCGAAGCCATAGTTTCGTGAAGAGTGCACTTCGAGAGGCTCAGTGCAGTGGCAGGCTCAATCACCTCACTTTGGAGCGCGAAGGATTACACATCATATTTTTTTTAAAACAAAAAAGGCCGGCACGAAGCCGACCTTTTCCTCATCACCCAAAACAAAACACAAAGATCACTATCGATTAGATAGTTTAACTGATGTATGATTTTGCAAATAGCGTGCCAAAGATAAAAAAAACTTGTCTATACCCTTAAATTCACAGTTTTGCCCTATATCCGTTTCCTTTTCACCGAATTATATCAAGAACGATCTCCTTTCATTACAATTTGTAATAACTCTGACCTTACTTTTTCATCAAATTAATTACCTTTATTCCGATTTTTAGACACCCTAAACGGTAAAAAGGTAATCTCTATCATAAATCAACTACTGAAATTCGATTTTAACCGTAAATTCCTCGTAATTTTAAGGTTTTGGCAACTTTATCGATTGCCAAAATATACGCCCCGATTCTTAGCGTGGTTTTGTGTTGAATCGCAGTTTCATAAACGGCTTCAAAAGAAGCGCGCATTGCACGTTCTAAGCGACGGTTAACCCGTTCAAGTGACCAGAAATACCCTTGCCGGTCTTGCACCCACTCGAAATACGAAACCGTTACCCCACCCGCATTGGCCAAGATATCGGGCACCACACGGATATTGCGCTCCCAAACAATCGGTTCGGCATCGGCGGTCATTGGTCCATTCGCGCCTTCTACAATCAAGCGGCATTGAAGTTTGCCGGCGTTTCGTATCGTTATCTGATCTTCTTTAGCAGCCGGGACGAGGACATCGCAATTTAATTCCAAAAGCTCTTCATTAGTCACTTTATCGCACTCAGGTAAGCCGGTGAGCAAGCCTTTGTTGTTTTGTGCATACTCAATGCACTTTGGAATATTGAATCCTTTCGGATTGTAGTACCCTCCGGTCACATCACTAATGCCAACCACTTTCAGGCCTTGCTCGTAAAGCAATTTGGCGGAAATAGAGCCAACATTTCCAAAGCCTTGGACAACGGCCGTAGAATTCGACGGCGACATCCCCAATTTATCCATTGCAGAAAGCGTACAAATCATCACGCCGCGGCCGGTGGCTTCCTTTCTGCCGAGCGAGCCGCCTAAGATGAGCGGCTTTCCTGTGACAACGCCTGTAACGGTATGCTGTGCGTGCATTGAATAGGTATCCATAATCCACGCCATTGTTTGCTCGTTGGTATTCATATCGGGCGCGGGAATGTCCTTATCAGGCCCAAAAATATGAAAGAGATTGGCGGTGTAGCGGCGCGTGATTTTTTCGAGTTCTACTTTTGAAAGTTTTGTCGGGTCGCACCGAACGGCTCCTTTTGCGCCACCAAAGGGAAGATTAAGAACAGCACATTTCCACGTCATCCACGCGGCAAGCGCTTTCACTTCGTCAATTGTAACATCAGGAGCATAACGAATACCGCCTTTTGCAGGGCCAAGAATATCGTTATGAATCACGCGAATCCCTTCAAAGATTTCGATTCGCCCGTCATCCATTTGAATTGGAATAGAGACAATCACTTGCTTCGCCGGGGTTTTCAGAAATTCATATACCCCATCTTCAAGCTGAAGAATTTTGGAGGCGATGTTAAACCGCTCCATCATCGATTCAAAAGGATTGTCTTTGTCTTTAATCGGCGCAGGCTCTTTATAGACCGCCGTGGCTAATGGTGTGCTCATTTGGTTCTCCTTAAATTAGTTGCGAACAAATTGTGAAATATGACTCCCGGTTCGGTTATCGCTCCGAAATTGGAAGTAGTTGAGATGGAAAATTGGAATGAAATTCGATTCGCCTTTATTGGCAATAGAGAAGGGCAGTATATTTGGGACAGGGCACCGGTATCAATGGCCATAAATCAGTTTTGCCGTTGAATAAAACGGCGTTGTCTCTCAGTTAATGGAATGTTCAATGTTCTTTCCTGACATTATAACGGCAAAAATGCCTTCCGTTAATATCGGGCAACAAAAATACATTTTAACCCGTCAATTCAAAATGAATCTCTTCACAAGCCGTCTTTAAAAAAATCACGCACCGAGCTTTCACCCGATGCGTGTCTCTACCAACAAAGCGAAAACCACACACTGTTTCCGCTATGCAACAACAGCACAAAGAACAACTCCGTATTTATCTTCCGGCAACCGGCGTTTCACTCGACTCCTTCAATTCGCGAATGAGGGTTATCGAAATCTGTTCATAGTTTAAGCCTTTTGATTCCTTCATTGAAGGGGTAAGTTTAGACTCAGAAACAAGTGAAACCTTATTCGAAACCAAATTCGGATAAGCAGATTCAAACTCTTCCATTGACGCAACAAGTACCGTTGAAGATGATTTCATTTCTTTCATCACCACTGCCGATTTTGCCGAACCTTTGCTTTGAACCATTTGAATTTTTTCAACTAACGCGGCTTTGATGCCTGCCTTTTCACTCACGATAGACGAAAGCAAGGTGTTTGTTTTCGCTCTTGGCTTTGCGATTTGTACGGTGAATACCAAATCCGCTGCGAGCGCTTCATGCGCAATTGAATTTACCGTTTGAAATACCGCAGCCGATTTCGGGTTACCGCCGTTCAAGCGAAGCTTTTGGGTTTGAATAAATTCGGGGAAAAGCAATTCTACATCGGATGTTACCAATTGGCCGTTTTCAATTCGAATCGAAGCGAACTTTTCAAGCTTTTCATTTACAGTTTGCGCCACCGAGCCATACGGCAAGGTGATGAACGACATTACGATTATCAGGATTGAAATTATTTTCTTTTTCATTTGTACCTCCAAAGTTTGTATGACCTTTTGTTCTCTTTTTTGATAAATTTCTTACACAAAGTTACACCCTTTGTTACGTGCAAATCCATCGGCAAAAATGCGTAATTTTATGCTGCATCATTTACTACGGGTTTTTACGTAGAGCACTTCACAAACAAATCACCTTTCACAATACTTCTGGTTCGTGGCACATCAATGATCACCTTCAATACAAGCACCCATCAGTTTTATGGATTGATTTCCATTTCAAGGTCGAGTCATCGCGCGTTGATGATGTGCGTGGTTCTCTCAATAGCAATGAGTTTTTGTATTCCAATCATTGCTCAGGAATCAGCACAATCTCCTCTACACCATACTGTAAAGCTTGAAAAGGGTGAAATGGTAATGGCTAAAGTATCAACGAATTCGTTTGTCCGTGCCGAAGCCGTTTCAGATTCTGCACTCACTTTTGTTTATCAATTGCCACCCCAACATCAAGGAGAAGCGTGGGGCGAGGCGCGATTTCACTTTGAACCTTCTCTTGCTCTTAAATCATTTGCCGATGCTCGAGAAACTGCCGTAGGCATTGATATCTTTAACCCGATGCACCGTGAAGTTTTTATTTTTCTTGGGCTCGATTCAAAGCCATTCGATCAATCCACGAGGCTTTCGGGCTGGGTTCGTCTGCCGCCTCAAAAGCAATCCCGCATTCATTTGTATTTCCCTTCGGCTTATGCAAATGATTCTCCGAAACGCTTGAAGGGCTATCCTCCATTGGGTGGGGCTTTACCGGTGTGGAATGTTCTTTCACCTCAAGGATTTGAAGAGAGTTCCATTTCTCTTTTGCTGCTATCGGTTAAGAATCCTTCCTTCGATACGCTGCAAGTTCAACGTGTCTTTTTCTTTAATTCTGATTCCCTCTTCCGAGGGATAATCGATGCTTACGGTCAGTTTGCGTATGGAAATTGGGAAGGCAAGCTCCCTTCAAATTCAAATAGATCACAAGCAGCCCAGTTTCTTACTCGTGAGCGACAGAAAGAATCCAAGGCATTGTCTAAAGCGACGCAACCGGAGCAAAATGCAATAGGCGCTTGGCGAAAATCACTAACATTTTCGAATGTCATTGGAAAAGCGGGGTTCTTTCGTGTGGGAATGGCAAACGAAAAGTGGTGGTTTATGGCACCTTCTCGAAGCAACACCACAAACCCATTTTTTTCTTTGGGAATGGGGCTTTTGACGACCCATAGCGGAAGTTATGAAGTTGAATATCAATTGCCATCTCCCGATAAGAGTGAAACGGCTTCTTCACGAAAAGCAGCATCATTTGCTCGATTTCACCAAACCATACCCGAAAAAAGTGAAGGACTGACCAAAGAAATCCCTGATCTTGGATATTTCCCGGGTGTTGGCAGTTCAATGGTGAATTACTACTGGCAGAATTGTCTTCTCAAATATTCACCACAAAATCCGAGAGACCTTTACCGAATTCTTCCCGATATCGCTTATAGGCGCTTGCGCTCGTGGGGTTTTAATACAGTTGGAAACTGGTCAAACGATTTTACCCCGCAATCAGCCGCGCGCTCGCTAAGAGAAAGAAAGGGAGAGCAATATGTTCTGCCTTCACGAAAACTTCCTTATGTGATAACCCTTTATAGTTATATCGGTGCCCCGTCAATTCGTCCGGATTATTTTATGCCCGACGTTTTTCATCCAGCTTTTGCAGAGCACGCGTTACGGGTATTTCAAAATGAAATTGCGCGTGCAAATGGGAAAAACCTTACCGGAAACGATTTGCGAAATGACCCGATGATCTTAGGTTACTTTATTGATAATGAACTGCCGTGGGATATCACGCCCGATGGTTCAAATTCATTTTATTTAATCAAGCAAATCTTTTCTTCCACATCGGTTTCACGCCAAGTATTGATAGATTCTCTTAAAGCGCGTTACAACGGCTCTATAGAGGCGCTTACCAATTCGTGGCGACTCTCTTCTCGTCCAGCTTCTTGGGAGAACTTAAGTTTCCCCGCTGAATTAACCGCGGAAGCAACATCCGATTTCTCTCATCTGACCTTGATTTTTGCACGAGCTTATTTTTCAACGGTTCGCCAAGCCCTTCAACGAGTTGATTCAAACCACTTGTATCTCGGTTGCCGTTTTGCCACTTTCACGCCTGAATTGATTCAAGCATCAAATGAACTGTGCGATGTGGTTAGTTTTAATGTTTATGCGGATTCGCTCACTTCTTGGAAGCGGATTAAGGTGTTCAGAGCTGCCCAAACCAATAAGACCTTAACTAAACCGATTATCATTGGTGAATTTCATTTTGGCGCGGAAGATCGCGGTCTTTCGGGTGGGTTGGTGAATAAACACTCCACCGCTGCGCGTGCTTTAGCCTATGAAGCGTTTGTGGCCTCCGTTTCAAAGGAACCTCAATTGGTTGGATGTCATTGGTTTCAATATGCAGATCAAGCCTTGACGGGGCGAACGGACGGAGAGAATTACAACATCGGGTTTATTGATGTACTTGATTCACCCTACACACAGCTTGTGTCATCCGCAAGTAAAGCACACCGCTCGCTTTATTCAATTCGTTTTGGTCGTCGTTGATGAATTCGACTCGCGCTCAAAGTAATTGAAATCAAGCTTGAAAATTAGCATTGTAAGGAAGGTATGTTCCATTCGATTTGCTGCATTCGGGATTGAACCAATGATTCTGTTTTGATAGAGCACGTCGAGTGAAACCGAGGGGGAAAAGATGATTCGGGGCCCGATTTGAAAGCGGTTTTGATTGAAGAATTGGGTTTCGGGGATGAAGAAATATTCATTATTGACCACTCCGCTCAATGACTCTGAGATCGGAACAACAGCATCGGCACGGAGTCGAAATCGCCACGAGCCCGGTGGCAAATCATCAAAGTTGTTCACGCCCACATACCACCGCCACTCCGCCCTTGCTCGAATTGGAATAGCCACTTGCCCCAATTTTACTTCCCAAAGGCCTTGCAGGAATGCAATTTCAAGAATACGATTGTTGATTGGGGTGAGCGCGGTATAGCCTAAGCCTGCAGAAAAATCAGGTGAAATGCGATAATTCAAAAGCCCACTAAAAACGGTGGTCTGAAATTGCGTGCTGTTTTGAATAAATCGCACTTGAACAAACCCGTTGAATGAAAGCGGCGTCTCTTTGAACCGCACAATAGCGAGTCCGCTCGACCACGAGGCGGCATCGTGGGTAAAAGGCTGCGCTAGAATGGGTTCAACGGCACTTTGCATGACGAGTAGATACCCCAACCAAACTGCGCGTATCACCGATTTGGATCTTCCGATTGCACGTGATTTGATTCCGAATTGCCTTGGAGGCGAGTGCTTTATTGGGAAAAATTTGTTTGGGCTTAAAGCAAAGGGGAGCGCAAATGCGCAAAGAAAAAAACAATAAAAGAAAAACACAAGAAGTGGCGTAGCAGCAATCATTTTGTGCGCAGGTTCGGGCTGCATTAATACGTATAATCCGAATGTGCGCGTACTGAGCGTGCTTCAGTACCAGCGATTAATTAAACAGCCGCTAATATACCGAAAAGTATGCTTGAAAATCGCTCCTTTGCCGCTTCTGCAACATGCTGAACATCTTCGTGAGAAAGTTTTTCGAGAGAAAGCCCCGCACCTTTATTGGTTACAAGCGAAATCCCCAAGACTTTCAATCCTCGCTCCGCCGCTACCGTTGCTTCAAGCACCGTGGACATTCCTACCAAATCCGCGCCCATTCGCCCAAGCGTGCGAATCTCGGCGGGGGTTTCATACGAAGGGCCTAAAAGCCCTGCATAAACGCCTGTTCTCAGGCGAATGGATTTTTCAAGAGCGGTTTTTATCGCCAATTTCATCAATGCGTCATCGAAAGGAATCAACGGTTTTTTCGTCCCTTGCCACTTTCTTCCAAAGCGAAATAGATAGGGCAATTGAAGGTTCAGAAAATCGGTGATGAGGCAAAGCTCGCCCGCTTCAAACTCGGGGTTTACGCCGCCTGCTGCATTCGTGAGAATGAGATTTGATGTTTTAAGTTTTGAAAGCAGCCTGAGGTAGAAAAGGACTTCTTCGGGATGCTTGCCTTCGTAGAGATGTGAGCGACCTTTGAAGAGCACCACTTGATTTTCTCGCCCGGCTTCGCTTACGGTTCCGAAAATCATTTTTCCTTGATGCCCTGCCACGCCCGGCAAAGGATAGTGAGGAATTTCGGAAAACTCAATTGAGGCATAAGGAGAAATTCTTTCACCGAAGCTACCTAACCCTGAACCAAGCACCACAGCGGTTCGCGGCCGAAATGCGCCTATCTTTCGAAGAATGAATCCGGCGGCTTCCTCAGCGCGCGATTCCCATTCTTCTTCAGTGTGAGCATCAATCGATTCAGCTTTCATCATTTGGACTTTATCACCTTAGTAAAATGCCCTTAAAAACTATGATCTTTTTAGAAACTCCAATTGGGAGGAGTCGATAGAACCGGGAATATCACCGCTTAAAACACCCTTTAAGACAATAAAGTGTGCAGTTTCAATCGGATAAGTATTGGCAAAGAACCTGCGAACTTCGGGAATGTTTAGCTCTCCAGTGACCCAACGGAAGTATGCTTCTGCTGCTTGGAGCTCCAAATCTCTTGCTAAAGTGAGTACACTGGTTTGATTGGTTAAGCCGCTAACTCGTGCATCAGGGAGTGCAATATTTATGTCGTATGATGCAAAACCTAAGCGGCGTCGCAAAGCATTTAACTCTTGAAAATGAGAATAATGATGATCGCGATAAAGCACTGCCACCGAAAGCAACGACGTATCAGTAATCAATCCTGAGCTTGCGGCTGCATCATAGGTTTTAACGGCAACACCTTCCATTTCAACAGCCTCGGTTAAAAATGCAAGATCGGTTTCTAGTACTTTATCATTGCTTGTTACGCTTGATTCGCAAGAACTGAGTAATAGCGATGCCGCACCGGCACCGCCGGCAAGGCTAAGAAGACTGGTGTTTTTGAGGAAGTCACGACGGTTCATATCAGTTGAAATTGATTCTAAATCGAAAAAGCTTTTTATAATACAATGAATCAACAAAAAACTTTGAGCCAAAGTTGAGGGCTGTGAGGAATCGCACGATTATTTTTTATGTGACCTAATGATTCTATTCATTCTTAGTGGTTTCGCTTTCGCCTGTATGGTTTGAATTTCGAGTTTCGTTTTTACGTGCTTCTTTCAGCAACGCATCGATGCGAGAGGCTTGTTCCGTAAAATCATCAAGGTAAAATTCAAGTTCAGGGATTCGGCGAAATTGATTTCGAATCTTGAACGCGAGCTCTTTGCGGTAATGCTTATTCTCCTTGCGTAAATGCTCCAAAATGGATTGCGATAGGTCTTTACTACCTAAGACGGATAAATAAAACCTTGCAATTCCAAGGTCGGGCGTGACCTTCACATTGACAATAGTCGTTAACCCGCCGTTGCGTGGAAGTTCGCGCTCAAAAATAGTGCCCAGTTCGCGTTGAAGCAGCTCGGCCACTCGCTCTGTTCGAATTGACATAATGATTTTTTTTGTTCTAAGAAGTTACACCTCTTTTAGAGATTTACTTTCATTTTTCGAGCTTCGCATTTCGAACTTTTCTCGCTGCTTTTCTTCATTATAACAGATTGCTTTCGCTTTCACTTCGGGATTCAATAACCCTCAAAAGCTTGAAGCATAGCGTCGTGAGATTTTCAGCAGTAAACGGGTTTACATTCGATAGAACCACCACACCGGAATTTCTGCCGGGGTTGATGGCAAGCGCAGAAGTATATCCGCCGGTTGCACCATTGTGCCAATAAATCGGTTCGCCGCTTTTGCGATAAGCAATTTGCCAGCCATAGCCGACCCCGCTGCTTTCATTCACGCGGAAGGTTTCTCTACGCGATTGATCTAATATCTCAATTAACGCTGTAGGCGTGAGCCCTAAAGCCGCTTGCACTAAACGCGACAAATCCTTTACAGAAGATAGAATCGCTCCCGCGGGGGCAGAGACAGCAAAATCCCAATTGGTTGCCTCGCCGCCAAATAAGTTAATCCCCTTCACAAGCTTACCTTCAATTGCATCTCGTTTAGTGGTGCTTTGCGTCATGCCAAGCGGTTGAAAAATTCGTTCTTGCAGCAACACCTCATAACTTTTACCGGTTCGCCTCACCAACGCTTCTCCCAAAAGCGATGCACCCAAATTGGAGTAACTTTCTGTGGTGCCCGGTATGGTATCCAATTCCATTTCATTTTTCAAATAGTTTTCAAGCGCCTCTTGTGTAAACGAACGATAAGGGTTGTACTTAAAACTCGTGATAAATTCAATCATTGGTTTTATAGATGAACCCGCCACGCGCGGCAAGCCGGATGTGTGATTGGAGAGATGGGTCAGTGTTACCGGCGTGCCGGCTCGCTCACCCGCTTTTAAGGGGAAAGGGAAAAACTGTTGCAATGAATCATTCAGCCCCACTTCTCCGCGCGAAACAGACGAAAGAAATAAAATTGAGGTAAAGAGTTTGGTAATGGAGCCAATTTCATAAATATTCTCGGCGTTCTCGATTGTCAGCAGTTCATTGGCTGAAACTCGCACTCCGTAAAACTCAACGAGGCTATCTTTCACCACCGCAATGGCGAGTTCCGCCCCTTCGGGGTACTCTTGAAGATAAGTGGAAAGGGTATCGGTGAAGGCTTGGGTTATCACGGGATACTTGCTAATCAATGAATTTTTTATTTCACTATTCTGATTGGAACAGCTAAAACAGAGAAAAAATAAACAAAGAGCTCCCCCAAATTTTATGAAAATGGACTTGAGTTTCATTCTTTCAGTTTTTGAAATTAAAAAGGGTTACCCTTTCGAGTAACCCTTTTGAAATGATTTGAGTTTCAGATCTATTTTGTTCGATGATTGTTCATTTCACCCAAGCGGCCGTTGTAGCGACTGACGCCGGCGTAAATATTATTAATCATCCCGATTTTCTGTAAGCGGTCTTCCGCAAGGGCAATTGCCGCGGAATTCGGGAGGATGTTATCGCGTTTGGCTACTCTTAAAATATCGCGAATGACATCATAGATTTCCTTCACTTGCGAGAGCGCGCGTTCGCGGTTGTAGCCTTCAAGTTCATTGGCCACATTAATCAGCCCACCGGAGTTAATCACAAAATCGGGCACATACAAAATGCCTTTATCGATGAGCATTTGCTCGTGAAACCCTTCGTCCTTCAATTGATTATTAGCGCAGCCTGCCACAATATCTACTTTCAGTTTTGGAATGGTGTCGCTATTAAGCACGCCACCAAGCGCTGCCGGACAAAAGATGGCACCTTCAAGATTAAATATTTCATCGGGCTTGACATACTCAGCGCCGTATTCTGTCACTATTCTGCGAGCCTTTTCTTCGAAAATATCGGTGATTTTCACGATTGCGCCTTCGCTGCGAAGATATCCGCAAAGGTGATACGCCACTTGCCCGGCGCCTTGAACAATTACCACTTTGCGGCTCAAGCTATCGTTGCCATATCGCTCGGCGCAAGCAGCTTTCATGCCCATATAAACGCCGAGTGCGGTGACGGGAGAAGGGTCGCCGCTACCGCCCAGCGCGCGAGAAATCCCCGTGACATACTTGGTTTCCATCCGCACCATTTCCATATCGCGCACATCGGTGCCGACATCCTCGGCTGTGATATAGCGGCCGGCAAGCCCTTCGACAAAGCGGCCGTAGGTTCGGAAAAGGGCTTCTGATTTGTGCTTTTTGGAATCACCGATAATCACGGCTTTTCCGCCGCCCAAATTAAGGCGCGCAACAGCGGCTTTGTAAGTCATTCCGCGAGAAAGGCGTAGGGCATCGATAATTGCTTCGTTATCGGTTGCATAAGTCCACATTCTTGTCCCACCTAAAGCTGGGCCAAGCGTGGTATTGTGGATAGCAATAATGGCTTTTAATCCAACTTTAGGGTCGGAGCAAAAGACAAGCTGTTCGTGTTCAAATTTTTGAAGTTCTTCAAAGAGCGAAAGGGAGACAACTTCTTCAGGAGCAACGGCAAAATTGGTCATAATGGTCAATGTGAGTTAATTGGAAAAAATCCGTTTTTTATAACGGAATAAAGTTCGTTTAATGTGACTAAAGTTATCAGCAATGTGAAAGCAAGTTAGAAAAGATTTTACCAAAAGCAAACGATTAATCGCATCCATACTCATTTCCTTAATTTTTTTAAATCGCCTGTAGGTCATTGATTTTACTATCAGAGTTGCACTTTCGCTTTTTTAATCAAATTTTATTTTCAAAAAAAATTTATGCCATTACTTCGCATTCCTTTTCCTTCAGATTTAGCAAAACGTCTGTTGTTCCTCATAATCATCTTGCTTTTTGCTGGTCAGAATTTTCTTTTTGGACAAGTGTCGAATTCTATACCGGAAAATGTTCCTGAAGTGACGCATTTTACAACGCGACGTCTTGAGAGTCAATCATCCGGAATGAAAGTTTTGGCGGGTTGGGCGGCGGTCTCAATTGCAAGCGGGGTGGCCTTATCACTGAATTCTTCCTCAAAGGCAAAATATGCAGGTTATCAAGCTGTTGGGTGGGGCGCAGTGAATGCCGCGATTGCGGGATTCGCGCTATATGGGATTGGGCAAGATTTCGCGGGGCTTGATTCGATTTCAAATTCTTCATCGGCTTTGCTAAGTGAGTTGAACGAGGAGCATTCCTTTTCAAAAGTTCTTTTAGTGAATCTTGGGCTTGATGTTGGGTATATGGGTGTAGGCATTACCTTAATGGCACTATCGCGAAATCGGAAAAATGAAGACGCGCTATTTGGCAGTGGAATTGGCGTTTTGATTCAAGGTGCTTTTCTTTTGGGGTTCGACTTGTGGCAATTTTTGCTTTCGACTTCTCGTCATGCTCCGCTTGAAGACGCACTTCGCACGCGCTTGGTTTTCACGCCCTCGCCGATTCATGACTTAGGGGTGCTCATTTCCTTTTCTTTTTAATTGTGACTGCTTGAACGGAAACAAAAAAACCCTTGCAGGATGGCAAGGGTTAAATTCTAAGGTGCCGATTATGTTTTGAATAAAGTTCGCCTAAAGTGCGTTGCTGATTCAAGGTGCTTTAAGTGTACTTTTTGAATATCAATTGTGACTAAAACCGCCGAACATCCCATTTCGGCCAATCCCTCTCGGCGCATACACACGATTGGGAGGCGACTGTCTTTTTGGATGTTGATCTCTTGAATGATTTATTCTCTCCTCCAATTTTTCCGCTTCGCTTTCTTCATTAGACGCGGCTTTGTTTCCATCGTTACTTTCTTCTTCTGTTTGCATCGCAGAGAGCCTTGCAACAGCCAAAAGTGATTGCGTAACTCCCAAGAACCCGCCAAAAAATGCGCCACCCATAATAATAAAAAACGCTCTTTCAGGTTCGGAATTTACTCCCACACCGGTACCATAGATAGCATCGATAACATCTTTATAGATGCCGTAGGGATGAATTAACTTTGTGAATACAGAGGCAATAACCCCTGAAACTCCTCCCGAAAACCCGTGAATCAGCAAGCTAAAAATTGATTCTCCGTAGTTTCGAATTAACACCCTTTGGATAGAAAAGTAAAGGGAGCCAAAAATGATTCCGAAAACTGACCCGAATTGAATTGATATGGCTTTACCGCTTAGTGCAAATGCAGCAACGGAGCAAATGATGGCAAAGGTTAGGGCATAAAATACAGCCGGACGAGCTTGATACCACATTGCTTGTGGGGTTCGCTCAGTCCCTAAAATAATGCTGGCTGATATATCATTGTTGTTTAGGCGGAAACCCGAAAATTTTCGTCTGATCGGTTTGGGCGACGCGGTTGGGTTTTGATTAAATGTTTCTCCAGCTTGGTCGTTTTGATTTGCTTTGTTCATGAAGGGCAAAATCGCAATTACAATTATTCATTTCATCACTTCTTATGACTACACATTAAGAGAACCCCAAAAGCGGCTTGGTCGTTTTAGTCGAATTAATTTTTTTTCAAAAGATCTATAAACAGTGAAGAAGCGCTCTTTGGCGCTTCTTCACTTACAAAAAAATTCTGTGAACCTAGTGATTAAGGTTTTTTCGGTTCGTTTCCAAAGAGCTCTTTTATCCCTGAAAGAGAGCCTAAAATTCCAGTTGCTTCATAAGGCAAGTAAATCACCTTGTTGTCTTTTCCGCTCACCATTTCTTTCATTGCTTCGATGTAACGGACGGCAATGAGATAATTACCCGGGTTACTGGATTTAGAGATGGCCTCGGTCACCAAACGAATCGCTTCAGCTTCGGCTTGGGCGGTTCGGATTCGCGCGGTGGCGTCCCCCTCGGCTTTTTTAATGCGGGCTTCGGCTTCACCTTCTGCACGGAGAATATTGGAGCGTTTATCCCCTTCCGCTTTATTGATTTGAGATTCGCGTTCGCCCTCGGCTTCTAATATGCTTGATTTCTTTTGTGCTTCGGCGTTTAAGATTGCGGCACGGCGTTCACGCTCGGCGCGCATTTGTTTTTCCATTGCGTCTTGAATATCACGCGGCGGAACAATGTCTTGAAGTTCAACGCGGTTAATTTTTACACCCCATTTATTGGTGGCATCATCGAGAATAATTCTGAGTTTTCCGTTGATGGTATCGCGTGAAGTGAGGGTTTCGTCAAGGTCTAATTCACCGATGACATTGCGCAGCGTGGTTTGCGTGATTTTCTGAATGGCATCGGGAAGGTTGCCGATTTCGTATGTAGCCTTAACGGGGTCAATAATTTGAAAATACACGAGAGCGTTGATTTCCATTGTCACATTGTCTTTGGTAATGACATTTTGCTTCGGGAAATCGTAAAGCGTTTCTCGCATATCGATTTTACTCGTTCGACTTGAGATATAAACTGTGCGACCGGCGGGGTCGGTTCGGGTATATCGCCATTCTATTTCGCGGGGTTTATCAATAATTGGAACAATGATATTGATACCACTTTCAAGTGTTTTGTGGTAACGACCTAAACGCTCGACAATGGTTACCTCGGCTTGCTGAATAATTCGCACACCTTTCGAAATCAGAATAATCACAAAAAGGGCAACAAGCCCTAAGAAAATAAGAAATCCCATATCGGTTGTGTTTTTTAGTTATTGTAAAAGATTGCCAACAGAATCGTGTGAAGAAACTCTCTTAAAGGGTGTTCTTTTCTTCAACAATCAAAGTGACACCCTCGACGCGTTTAATTTCAACAATGGATCCCTCATGAATAGGATTACCGGTTAAAGATGAGGCTTTCCAATCTTCTCCGCCCAAAATTTTTACCCTTCCAACACCGGATTCGTTTTGAATGGATTCAATCACTTTGGCATCTTTCCCGATTATTGCATTGACACCAGTCTGAATGGTCGGTTTTGAATGATAGAAATATTTTTTTGCGATTGGGCGCAGCGTAGCAAAAGTGACCAAGGAGACTGCCGCGAAAACAAATAACTGAAAACCAATTCCAAGTCCGATCATTTGGCAAAAACCGGCCGCAAAAGCTGCAATACTGAAACTGGCCAATACAAAGCCGGGAGTTACAATTTCAATAATTAGAAGTATGACGGCTGCAATAAACCAATAGTTATCAATTGTATTCCAATCCATACATTAACAGTTTTAAGTCATTTGCGAGTAGAATTTCTAAAAGATTAAATTTCATACGGAATTTAGAGAGTTTTTATTCAATTTTAGCTAATCGCTTTATGGAATTGTGATTCTGAATTTCTCGAGCCTTCTGTAAAGGGCTGCGCGCGAGATACCTAACGATTCCGCAATTCTTGAAATATTCCCATTATGCTCTTCGATTGCCCTTTCTATCATTGTGCGTTCCATTTCGTCAAGTGTCATTGTTCCAAGTGTTGGAAATCCTGAACCGGAGGGTATTGAGTCGGTAAGAAGCGACTGCACTCGAATAAAATCTTGCTCTGAAATTTCGGGTGATGTGGCAAGAAGTGCCACGCGTTCAATGGCATGCCTTAATTCGCGCACATTGCCTTTCCACGGCTGCTCTTTCAAGAAGCGAATTGCGCCTGCGGTAAAGGATAAATTTTTCTTTTCCTTGCTATCGAAAGAGGTGTGATAGAGGTGCGAGGCATGACGGAGATAGTATTCCGCTATCGCCGAAATATCTGCAACTCTTTCCCTCAGCGGCGGAATCATCACTGTGATGAGATTAAGGCGGTAGAATAAATCTTCTCGAAATTTTCCCTCGGCAATGAGCGATTGAAGGTTTCGATGGGTGGCGGCTACGATACGCACATTCACACTTTGGGTTTTGCTGGAGCCCAAAGGTTCAAAGGTTCGTTCTTGAATGACGCGAAGGAGTTTGACTTGTGAAGCATAATCGAGATCCCCTATTTCATCTAGAAGAATGGTGCCGCCCGAAGCCATTTCGAATCGCCCCTTGCGATCTTGCTTGGCATCGGTAAATGCGCCTTTTACATGCCCAAAGAGTTCAGATTCGAACAGTGCGTTAGGAATACTGCCCACATTGACTTTGACAAATGGACCTTTATGGCGATTTGAGTTTTTATGCAAGGCTTCTGCAAAGAGTTCTTTTCCGGTGCCGCTTTCGCCCAAAAGGAGAACGGGGGCATCTGTTTTTGCAACACGACCAATAATTTCAAGCGCAGAGCAGATTTTGGGGCTTTCGCCGATGATCATACTGAAATCAAACTGATGATCAAGCGACTCTCGACTTAAATTCGACTCACCCTTTTTTTCAAAATCCACCTCTTTTAAACCTACTTGGGTTTCAATGCGATGCAGCACTTCTTCGTTTGTCCACGGTTTTGTAATAAAATCAGCTGCACCCCATTGCATTCCTTTTACTGCTAAGGCGATCGATCCCCACGCTGTCATTAAGATTACCGGAAGCTCAGGATATTTTTTTTTAATCTCTCGAAGAAGAATAAGCCCCTCTTCACCGTCGGTTCGACGGGTGAAGTTCATGTCTTGAATTACCACTTGAATTTTTTCTTTTTGAAGCACTTCAAGTGTTTCTTTTGGGTTTGCCGAGGAAAAGGCTTGGTAACCGCTTTGTTTTAGGAGCAGAGAGAGTGAAGCGACAACGGATGTGTCGTCGTCAGCAATAAGAATGGTCGTTGCTTTTTTCATATTTATCACACTCAATAAAAACAAAAAAACCCGTTCGCCCTACTGAGCAAACGGGTTTTTACAACCAACGAAATGATGCGTCATAAATTATTCAGCCGATATTTCTTCACCGCGGCTTTCGATACGAACAGATTTTTTGGTGTAAGTAAATTTAATTTTTACGCTTTTTGGCATGTCATCATCGCTGAAGAATGATGCCACGTTTGCACCGGTCAGTTCATTTCGAACACTCTCATTGAAGACAGCATATTGCGAAGGTTCAAGGATAACGACTTCGTTGATTTCCCCATCGGCGTTTATTTTAAGTTCTGCCAGAACGCTTCCTTGTAGCCCGAGCCTGCGAGCGACTTCCGGGAAACTCATTTTTGCCCGAAGATTCTTCGCTAAGGTTGATTCCCCTTCTCGAGCGTGTTCTGAATTAATCACTCCACTTTTGAGGGAGTTTTTTTCGTTTGCTGTGGCTTCGGTTGCAAACATTGCTGCGCCTAAGAGTAGGCTAAAGATGAGTTGTCTTTTCATACGATGTTGTCCTTTCAAATTAAGTTATCAGTGTTTGATGATGTACAGAAAAAAAAATTCATTTTGTGAGAACCATTTTTTTGCTCAAAGTTCTGTTTTCTACTTGCAACCTGTAGAAATATGCGCCACTTGATAATCCTCGTTTTGAAGCATCAAATTGAACCTGATGAGTCCCCGCCTGTTTGAAGCCATTTGTCAGTGTCGCGACTTCACGACCCAAGGCATCAAAGACTTTCAAGCTTACAGGCGCTGCCTTGGAAAGCCGATATGAAATCGTTGTGCTTGGGTTGAACGGGTTCGGATAATTTTGAACCAGTTCAAATCCATTGATTTCATTCTCATTGCTTGGTGTTCTAAGTGGTGAAACGCTATACCTTGCAATCATTGTCCGCGTGCTGTTATGGCCTACTTGGATGATTTTTTTATCGGTCTGAACAAGAAAATCATTCGCATATTCGCTCGCACCAAAATTTGTAGTGATGACACCCGAATTGCCGAAGGATTCATCGAGATTTCCATCTTCGTTAATTTGATAGAGAAACCAATCAAGCCCGAATGAGCCACTTACATGTCCCCCAATCATTAGCTTATTTCCGTTTCGTCTTAATTTCTGCGGATAAAAATTTGACCAGTTTGTGTTGTTCTCCAAAAATTTTCTACCCGAGTTTCCAAAGTTTTCATTGAGTTCGCCATTTGGTTTAAGCCTCATCATTCCGATACGAGAGGCAGTGGTTGAGAGCACATCACCGACAATGATCAGGTCGCCATTTTCTAAAATGACGGCACTTCGCCCAAATTCGTTTCCGTTTTCGAAGGGGAATCGCAAAGCGCCTGTTCCCGCTAACGATTCATCGAGCGTTCCATCTTCCTTAAATCGCACGACAGCATAATCGGCATTGCCATTAATGGTACTCGATCCTATGACAGTAATTTTTAATTGCCCTTCAACCTGATGCACCAATACTTTGCGCGCCACATCATCGAATCCTCCGAAGCCATAGACGGCTCTGCCATCGCTACTAAATGTTTCATCTAAATCACCCTTTGAAGTAAGGCGAACGACACAAAAGATTTCGTTGAGAAAAGTTGGTGTACCTCCAGCGACTACAATTTTACCATCGGGTTGAATGGCCATACTGCGTGCTTCATGCGTCAGGTCAGATTGATTAAGAATTACGGCACCATTGCTCCCAAATGAGGAATCTAAAGTGCCATCGGGTTTAAGACGAAGCACCCCGAATTTATCGTTCATCTTTCCGGCAATCAGTATTTTACCGTCAATATCTATGAGTATATCACGAGCAATGTCTTGCTCACCGAAGTTGAAAAAGACTTTTCCACCTGTTCCAAAGCTATTGTCAAACTCTCCGTTTGAAAGAAATCTACCAACAATGAGGTTAGAAGAGAATGATCCTGTGATGGTTTCACCAACGGCAACGATTTTTCCATCTGCTTGAACTGCCACCGCATAAAAACGATCGTTGTTTCCAAACTGATGATACCCAACACCATTATTACCAAAGCTTAAATCGAGAAAGCTTTCATAGAATGACTTATTCGAATTGCCAATATGATCGATGGCACGCCTTTGCGCCATCCCACGTGAAGAAAGCAGTAAAAGCAGCAAAGCAAAATGGGACAACATGCTTCGGAGTTGACTCAAACTTAGTAATCCTGATAATACTGAGTAATTTGTTAGACTATAATGCATGACTTTTTCAGTGTTCTTACTTTTACTTAATGATGTTTTCAAATTTTACTTTTAGTCTGAGAGAAACGGATATGTGAAATACTTTTTTTTCAGATTTTTACTTCACACATCTACTTTACGAAGGGAAATATTTTTAGGATTCAATTGAATTGTAAACTTCGTGTTAAAAGAGAATTTTTTTCTGTTGGTCTAAAGGCTTGTTAATATTGGGATTCGCGACTAACAAGAATATTTTGAGTTGCCGATAAATAAATCTTCAGGTAAATCTTCAAGGGTAAGGCCACCTGTATCTTTCATCCAAGCTGCAATGGATTCAACGGCGCGCTCAAGATTGTTATCGGAGATATCAACCGTAAGGCTTTGCAGTTTCGAGTTTTTCACGAGCTGGGTCAGAACTTCTTGCTCACGAACAAAGCGTGTGAGATCATCATATTGTTTTGGGTTACCTGAAACTTTCAACCGCTCTTTGCGCGCAGCTTCGAAGGACTCGGCAGTGCGTGTTAAAAAGATGAGTCTAAAATTCAGTCGTGAAAGCCGCTCTTCAAGCCATTGAAAATCGAGTTCGCGCTGGTGCTGAAGAAATTGAAACATCGCGGTAGAGAGATGAAACCGATCAACGATCCACGAGTAGTACCTAAGCTGCTCAAAGAGAGTCACCCAAGTGTTATAAGTTGCAATTGCTTTTGCTTCTTCATCCGGATTAAAATTGATTAGTCCTCTTCCCCAAGGCGTATTGGTGAAACCGCACCACTCTCCGGAAACAACCGGATTGTGATAGCGGTATTTCCTCTTGCCCGTGACCTCAGGATGTTCATTAAGCTTGAAGGCAATATCTGTTTTGAAGGTTAGGCGCGTTCCTTCTAGAATAATTTTTGGAACAAGTTTATTTCCCATTTTGGTGACCTTCTGTACGATTAAGGATTTTATTTAATTATTCATACCTCAAGGCTTCTGTCGGGGCAACCGTTGTTGCGACACGGCTGGGATACAAAGCACATAGAAATGCAATTGCAAGTAGCACTACGCAGGATGCACCACACCCAACTAAATAATGTCTCCAACTTAAGCCTTCAATAAAACCAAGAAACGGGACATCGAGAATCGGGAATTGAAGAAATACAAAACTTCCAACTACAATTGCAAACACAGCGACCACAAGCAATTCAAGCAGAACCTGCGAGTAGATAAGATTTGCAGTACTTCCTACCGCCCGTCTTAAACCGATTTCTCGGGTTCTTCGCGCGACATTTTGCCAAACCACCCCAACAATTCCGAGCGAGATCATAAGAATGAGAAATCCTCCTACAATTGCGAAAGTGATCATTGGGGAAATGGTTTCTTTGAAGCGTTGATCATGATGAGCTTTCAAAGTTTCCGTGGCATAGGTCCAACCCGGTATAAGAGGTTCAAGTCTTTTTACCATTGCGGCTTCGAATTCACCGGTCATTTTATCGGCACGAACCCTTATGAAAAAGTTTTCAGGCGGGAACGCGAGCGTATCATTCGTGTTGACTCGGCTAAACGCAAAGTATTTGGTTTCATCAAATTCTCCTTGTTTACGAAACGCATCGACAACGCCCACAATTCGATTTTGTTTACGAACCCGATTTGGGAATCGCTTTTGCCAGCGAGCAAGAATCTCAGGTGTTTCGTATCGAGGGAGAAGTTGTTTACCTATAGGGGATTCATCGCCATATAAGGCTTTGGCAAGAGCTTGATTGACCACAACCGGGTAATAGTCTAAGGCATCGTCCGCTTTTTCATACCAACGGCCTTCAATCACCCGAATGCCCATTGTTTCCGCATAGTTATCATCAACGCCCATTCGCTCCACCATCACCGGCTGGGCAAGGATTCCGCTGCTATCTGAACTATTCCAATTCATGTTATGAAAAGGCGTCATTGAAGACATCGTAACGCTTTCAACGCCATCTATGGATTTCAATTCACGAATGAGGTTTTCATATCCCTTGATCCGCTCCTCGGTCCATCGGTTTTCATTTGAATTGGTATTAATGGAGAGATGCCAAATATTTTCATAGCTAAATCCCAGCGGCTGCTTCCAGCGTTCATAGAGACTATAGCTTTGAGTTGCAATCATTGCAAGTACCATAAAGGCAAAGAAGAGTTCTATGCTCATCAGCACATTTTCTCTCTTGCGATTCCATACCAACTTGATCAGATGTTTAATCATTGTATTCTCCTTTTGTTTCTCATGTCATTTAGCTTCGAATTCCTTTAAGAGCTTGAACCACATTCAGGCGCGACATTTTCCAAGCCGGGTAGGCTCCGGATATCACACCAAATAGTAACGAAAGAAAAAGGCCGATTAGAAAGACTTTCCAGTTCAATCCGAAATCTGCATACTTCCATATTCCACTTTCATTTATCATTCGTAAAGCAAATACAGAGAGGATTAACCCTATAGCGCCTCCTATTACCGTAAGGCAAACATTCTCAATAATAAACTGAGTAACTAATGTGGGGCTCGCTGCACCAAAGGCTTTTCTTACACCAATTTCGGAAGCGCGTTCCATCATTCGGCTGGTATTGAGGTTGATAAGATTAACTGCCGGCAAAATCATAAAAACAAGATAAGCTAGAATTATACCCAGCATGAGTTTATGAGACTGTTCTGTGGATAGCATTTGCTCCCAATCGAAGAATAGATTGGCTGAGACAGACTCAAATTTCGTTCGTGGGCGAGTTTCGAGAAAGCTGTACTCTTTGGGGTCGGGAAAGATGACTTCATTCAATGCAGCTTGCGAGGCGGTTTTCACTTCATCGAAAAACGCTTTACTTTTCACCAAGTACATTGCTTGATAACCGCCGTCCATTAGATCTTCATTGGCTGTTGGAATTTTGTTGTAGTTTTGGTTGAGCGTCGAACTTATCGGCAGCCACATATCGGAAAAGGCAATACTGCGTGTTTCAGGGACATCTTTGACAACACCCACAACTTTATAGTTATAGCCGTCATATAAGACGGTTTTTCCCACGGCATTCTCACCCTTAAAGAAACGGTTGCGAAGTGTTTCGTTAATGACACATACATTATTGCGGTTTTTATCGTCATCGTCTGAAAGTCCTCGTCCTTCAAGAAACTCGAAGTCGATGATTTCCCAATAAGCACCGTCTGTTCGGCGATTTCGGAAGCTGATTTTTTCGGTTTCGAGATAAATGATGCCCCCGCCACTATTTGTAAATACTGAATACTTTTCTACCATATCGCCAAGTTTTTCAACCGACTTACGCAGATAATGATTAACGGTATAGTAGCCCGTACCATCGCTACTCCAATTGGAATTTTTGTCGGGGCTGCGCATCCTGTATCGCTCCGCCCAAAGCACACGATCAAATTTTTCTTCCGGCGCTTTGGCAGAAAAGCTGTAATCTAAGAATGAGCTTGCCACAACAAGCGTCATGAGTGTAAAACTGATTCCAAAAAGGCTCACGGCGGTAAAGAATTTGCGGCGCATGAGAACCTTCAGCGCAATGGTGATATAGTTTTTAATCATTTTTTCTCCTTAATTCTTTAAGCGGTTTTATTGCCTGCAAATTCATTGTGGACGGCATCTCCGACTAATTTTCCATCAAATATTCGGATAATGCGATGGGTTTCTTCGGCCATTCGCTCGTCGTGAGTAACCATTACAATGGTTGCACCCTCACGGTTAAGTTCTTTAAGAATATTCATGATTTCACCAGCCATATGAGAATCAAGATTTCCGGTGGGTTCATCAGCTAGTATGAGTTTTGGCTTCCCAACGATTGCACGTGCAATTGCCACGCGCTGCTGCTGGCCACCTGAGAGTTGATTTGGGAAATGCTTTGTTCGCGAGGAAAGACCCACACGCTCTAGGGCTTCGAGTGCCAAAGCGCGTCGCTCGCCTGTAGAAAGGTTCCGATAAAGCAATGGCAGTTCGACATTATCGGTCACGCGAAGGTCGGTGATGAGGTGAAAGGTTTGAAAGATGAATCCAATTTTTTCATTACGAAGTTTTGCAAGATTTTTATCACTATATGAAATGATGGGTTTTTCATCTAACACGATTACGCCATTTGTGGGTGTGTCTAAGAGCCCCATAATATTCAGCAACGTTGATTTTCCGGAGCCGGAGGGGCCCATAATTGAGACGAATTCGCCGGCTTCAATCGATAAATTGGCACTTGAAAGTGCTAGGGTTTCAAGCGTATCGGTACGATAAATTTTATTGACATTCTCTAGTCTCAACATAGCGGTGTGTATTTTTGTTGATTTAAAAGTAGATGCTTATTTGATTGAAATTTCTTTTGCACCGGCATACTCCTTCATATCACTGAGGATGATCTCATCGCCCTCAAGAAGGCCGCCTAATATTTCGATGTAATCCGAATTTGAAATCCCGAGTACTATTTCCGTTCGAATGGCTTTTGACCCTCGCACAACAAAGACTGCCGGCTTCGAATTGGCGGTTATCATCGCACCCTTTTTGACACGCAAGGTTGCGAGTCGTTTTCCGGCAATCAGTGTCACATCAACGCGTTGATTGGAGCGAAAGCTGGATTGCTTTGATTGATCAAGTGTGATAAAAATTTTGACTACACCGTTCTCAACCGTTGGTTGAATGGAGCCAATGTGGCCTTTAATGATTTCTGTGCCTTGTTGAATTTCAGCGGGCATGCCCACATAAATTGTTTTTGAATGTACATCTGAAACACTGGCTTCAATTCGAAACGCACTTAGATCTGCGACCCGCGCGACCGTCTCTCCTCGGCGAACCGTGACTCCTTCCGTTTGAAGCGCAAAGGTGAGAATGCCGGGACGTTGCGATTTTGGAATTGATCGCTCATATTCATCGGTTGCTTGTTTTTTTTCTTTGTCAAGAATGTTCATTTCAAGTTCAACGCCTTCCAATTGCAAACGGGTTGAAAGTGTGGCATTTTCTTGATCCAATTGTAATTGAGCAAGCTCGGCTTGGGCGCGTTCCAAAGCAAGTGAGGCTTGCTCTAAGTCGTTTTTAGAAACAATTCCCTTTTCAAAGAGCAGAGAATTTTGATCAAGCTTTACACGATTTTGTTTCACCTCCAATTCTTTGATTTTGATATCAGAGGCCAATCGCTTGATTCTCCCTTGAAGGGTTGCCCGAAGTTGTTCTTGGGCATTTTTTTTGAGGCTTACTTGATCGGAAAGGCGTGAAAGTTTTAAGAAGGCTTCCCCCGCATCAAGCAATAAAATAGGTTCACCGCTCTTGAGTGTATCTCCGGCACGATGCAAAACCTTCAGAACACGAGAATCCATTGGGCTTGTGATGATTTCTTCTACTTCCGGAACAACCACACCGGTTGCGCCGATTCCGGCATCGACATCACCCTTTTCGACCAAAGCCGTTCGCACCAAAGACCGTTCAATTTTTGGCTGAAGCAGCGAACTAATTGCAAGGAAAATCATTAAGACAAAAGCCACACCACCGCCGATTTTCAGCCATTTATTTTGAGCGTTTCGTCGTAATACTTCCGGTTGTATTGGTCTATCCATTGCTTTTGATTCTTTCGAAATATTTCCAATTGAGGGGTTTTCTTGGTCATTTATGTCTTCTTATTCCAAGAATTCCTCACATACAAGTAGTCAAACCTTATGCCAAAGTTGTGATTTTCTTTATTAACTCCGCTTGTGTGAAGTGGGATAAGGGATTTCAGGTGGGTTAATTTTTTGAGTGATTTTGAATTTTTATGATTGAATAAAAAAAAGTGTTCGATTTCGAACACTTATGTGTGCGGTTTCAACCAGTTCGCGGTGATTAATCGCCGCCGTCGCCACCGCCACCGTCGCCGCCGGAGTCGCCGCTTGAATCTGACCCTGTGCTTGAATCGGAATCACTATCGGAATCTGTTCCACTTTCAGAATCACGAGAATCTTCACTTTTTGGGTCATTGGTTAACGAATCGGCAATCATTACCGTGTTCATGAAGCTTTCGCCGGAATCATCGCCATTATTTCTTCGGCTTCTTTCTGCATTCTCTTCAATTTGTTGGCTCAATCGATCGCGTTCAAATTCTTGACCGGTTTCAGGATTCCTGCCTAAGCCTTCCTTTGCAAGAAAGGTTTTGTAGAGAACTGCAATCAGCACACCTACAATTATTGTTGTAACGATTATTGTCATTGACGACCGGTTTGAATTGGCTTTTGAAGACTGATTAAAATGTTTAGAAGTCTTTTTGCTGCATCTGCGATTACTGTTCCGGGACCGAAAACCGCAACCACACCGGCTTTCTCAAGAAATGCATAATCTTTTTCGGGAATGACCCCTCCGGCAACAACTAAAATATCTTCGCGTCCATATTTCTTTAATTCGCCGATAATTTCGGGCACCAATGTTTTATGACCGGCGGCAAGGCTCGAAACGCCAAGAATGTGAACATCGCTTTCTACGGCTTGTTTTGCGACTTCGGCGGGCGTTTGAAAAAGCGGACCGATATCCACATCGAAGCCTAAATCGGCAAAGGCTGTAGAAATGACTTTTGCCCCACGGTCGTGCCCATCTTGCCCGACTTTCGCAACAAGGATTCTTGCCCTTCGGCCTTCACGAGCCGCGAATTCATCTGAAAGCTTTCGCGCCTCTTCCACCAATTTATCATGTGCTGTTTCCATTGCATATACGCCACTGATGGCTTTGATTTCAGGCTTAAACCGACCAAAAACTTTTTCAAGTGCTGAAGAAATTTCGCCAAGCGTTGCTTTTGCTCGTCCGGCTTCAACGGCGAGCGCCAAGAGATTTCCGGTTCCGGTTGCCGCCGCTTCGCGAAGTGACTCAAGGGCAGCACTCACATCGGCGTTATTTCGCTCACGCTTAATTCTTTCGATGCGTTCAATCTGTGAGGCGCGAACGGCGGTGTTATCGATTTCAAGTGTATCGAGCGGTTCTTCATGCTCCGTTCGAAATCGGTTGATACCCACAATCACTTCTTTTCCGGTATCAATTCGCGCTTGCCTTCGTGTTGCCGCTTCTTCGATTCTTGCTTTAGGTAATCCTTGCTCGATTGCTTTTGTCATCCCCCCAAGTGATTCAATTTCCTCGAGATGCGCCTTCGCTTTTTTGATCAGTTCTCCGGTAAGGTATTCAACATAGTATGAGCCGCCCCAAGGATCGATAATGCGGCATAAGTCAGTTTCTTCTTGCAGATAAAGTTGAGTGTTTCGGGCAATGCGAGCGGAAAAATCGGTTGGTAAAGCGATGGCTTCATCGAGTGCATTGGTATGAAGCGACTGCGTTCCGCCGCAAGTTGCGGCTAAAGCTTCAATACAGGTTCGAACAATATTATTGAACGGTTGCTGCGCGGTAAGGCTCCAGCCGGAGGTTTGCGAGTGGGCACGCAGCGCCATTGATTTTGGATTTTTCGGTTGAAAGTTGCTCACGATTTCTGCCCAGAGCACGCGTGCAGCACGAAGTTTCGCAACTTCCATAAAGAAATTCATTCCAATGCCCCAAAAGAAGGAGAGCCTCGGTGCGAAGTCATCAATCGAAAGACCCGCTTTCAATCCGGTGCGAATGTATTCAAGCCCGTCTGCTAAAGTGTAAGCGAGTTCGATATCGGCGGTAGCGCCGGCTTCTTGCATGTGAGAGCCGGAGATGCTGATGCTATTGAACTTTGGCATATTCTTGGCCGTGTAAGAAAAGATATCGCCAATGATGCGCATTGAAGGTGTGGGTGGATAGATGAATGTATTCCGCACCATAAATTCCTTCAGAATATCGTTCTGTATGGTGCCGGAGAGTTTTTCCTTTGGAACGCCTTGGGCCTCTGCAGCAAGAATGTAAAAGGCCATTATTGGAATCACGGCACCGTTCATCGTCATCGAAACGGAAATATCCCCAAGCGGAATACCTTCGAAAAGCCGCATCATATCTTCGAGGGTATCGATTGCGACACCAGCCTTACCGACATCGCCGGAAACGCGAGGGTGATCGCTATCATATCCTCGGTGCGTTGCAAGGTCAAAGGCGACGGAAAGTCCTTTTTGCCCTGCCGCCAAATTGCGCTTATAAAATGCATTTGATTCTTCGGCGGTTGAAAACCCGGCATATTGGCGAACGGTCCAAGGCCTTGCGGCATACATTGAAGCATAAGGCCCTCGTAAAAATGGCGGTGCACCGGCAGCATAATCTAAATGCTTATAATCTTTGATGTCCTCTTTGGTGAATTGATGTGGAATCGGAATTCGCTCGGCCGTCTCGAACTTGGGATTTTCTGCATCTAGACGCTTCCTATCGGTTGGATTTGCAAAAAGAGAACTTTCGGTGAAGGCTTTCAGGGCGTCCTGAAAAGAAGCGAACTTTGGTGTAAGGTTTGACATTGCGGCGACATTTGGTTACTGAATCTGCCGGTGGCTCACGATTGTTTCCACAGAGCCAATGATATGGGATAAAGGTACAGTCTTTTATGAAGAGTTTTAAGAAAAAAATTGAAACAGGCCTTGTAACAATTCCTATTTATTCTCGAATTTCTTTGGCTAATTTATTTTAATCTTCAATCGAAATACCAGTATATTTCTTAACCCTTTCGAGGGATTCACCTTCTTTTATCATTGTGCGTGCCGTTTCAAGAAGCCCTTCCAATTTTCCCTCTAATTTTCCTTCATGAAAGGCAGTATCATTCACGCCTTTCAAATCGCGGTATTGCTTGAGGCTGCTTTCGTAGCGGTCTAATTCGGGTGAATTGAATTTAGCAATCTCCGCTTTTTCAAAAGCCTGAAGAAAAATGGAATCTTTAAAGATTTTAGGAATCTCGGTGAAGTCTTCTAAGTGCTTTATGAAGTATAGCCACTGATCAAGCCTTGAAGTTAATTCATCTTCATTTTTATTAAAGTTTGGCATTTCAAGGTAAATGAAGGTGAGCTTATCATAGAAA
Source organism: Chloroherpetonaceae bacterium (assembly GCA_033763895.1). NCBI lineage: Bacteria > Pseudomonadati > Chlorobiota > Chlorobiia > Chlorobiales > Chloroherpetonaceae > Chloroherpetonaceae bacterium. The sequence goes on from JANRJQ010000004.1 coordinate 947,599, forward strand.
ACTTTTCCATTCTGATTTTTCAGGAGAATGGTATGAAGCACTTGAGATTTCTCAGCTTCTGATTCGTAGTCATCAAAAGTAAAATCTAAAATACCGATGCAGTAAACGGCCTTGAGATTGTAATTCCAAGTGCCCTTTTCAGCTTGTTCACGAATCGGGAAAGTGGAATAGTAAACGGTTCGATCTTTGAAATAATTTTGTTTTGCCTTTTGAAGCTCAACGATGAATTTCTCGCCATCTTCATTTTCACAATAGATATCATAAACAGCTTTTCGTTCAATATCGGTGATGCCAAGTTGCTCGGCATTTTTGAAAGTGAGATCCACAATTTTTTTCTTTGGCGCAAGCAAGGCATTGAGAAAATCCATAAGCAGGGGCTTGCTGGCTTCTTCACCAAAAATTTTTTTGAAACCGAAATCGGTAAAAGGGTTGATATAAATCGCTTTCATACCATTGCTTTAATAAGGCTTCAATAATTTCTTCTTCACGAAACGAGTTTAAGACAAAGTTACATCAATTCATGCTTTGGCTCGCGGGTCATGAGTTCATAAACCGCGGTGCGCGCATCTTTCCCTTCATAGAGCATTTTATAAACAGCTTCTGTGAGGGGCATTTCGACATCGGCTTTTTTAGCAAGATCCATCACGGCTTTGGTGGTTGAAACGCCTTCGGCAATCATGACCATCTCATCGATAATTTCTTGAAGTTTCCGGCCCTTGCCGATTTGCTCACCCACATAGCGATTTCGGCTATGTCGAGAGGCACAGGTCACGACCAAATCTCCAATTCCGGCAAGGCCTGAAAAGGTGAGTGGATTGGCGCCATATTGCGCTCCAAGGCGCGACATCTCCGCGAGCCCACGCGTGATAATCGCGGCTTTGGCATTATCGCCAAACCCAACGCCATCGGCAATTCCGGCGGCAATCGCCATTATATTTTTTACTGAACCGGCGAGTTCAACACCAACAACATCTGTATTCACATAAACTCGAAACATCGGTGCAGTAAAGACTTCTTGAATTTTGCGCGATGTTTTCAAATCATGCGAAGCAACGACTACTGTCGTCGGTTGTTTGCGTGAAAGCTCCTCCGCGTGGCTTGGGCCGTAAAGAATCGCGACCTGCTCCAAGTGAACGCTTGGAAGCGAATCGCGAACCACTTCCGACATTCTCATCCCTGTTTTAACTTCAATCCCTTTTGAGACAATCACAAAAATACGCTGAGCATGATCAAGCCCGTTGAGCTGTGTGAGTGTTTCACGGACGGCTTGTGAGGGCGTGGCAACGACCACAATCTCAGAACGAACTACCGCTTCCAGAATATCGCCCAATACTCGAAGATTCTCAGGAAATGCAATGCACTTGAGATACCGCTTGTTTTCCCGTTCTTCTTGCAGTTGCTTTGCAAACTCAGGCCGGTGCGCCCAAAGCGTCACATCATGCTGATTTTCTGAAAGCAAAATGGCGAGGGTTGTTCCCCAACTGCCGGCTCCAAGGACTGTGATTTTCATACCGATCATTTGTTGATTTTTTCAAAATAGAAATTTTCAGCCTTTCTTTTTCAACAGTTGCAGCAAGGGTTTCTTTCGATGAAAGCAGTGACGAATAGAGGAATATCAGACAAATAGAGGAATATCATCGAACTCGGCCATTTTCGGTAATGACCATTTCAAGCGGAAAATCGCGGTGTTCGAGTTCGTCGAAGAGTGGGATTGCCGGAACTTCTTGAAACGAAAACGCTACGCCAAGTGCCTTGGCAGAAACGCCTTCACTTTGTAGCCGTTCTAAAAATCGATCGTAAAAGCCCTTCCCATAACCCAACCGATTTCCCTTTTTATCGAAGGCAAGAAGTGGAACAAGGATAACATCCAAACGCTTTTCATCAAACGCAATCACCTCTTTTGGCACAGGAACTTGAAACCCGGCTTGATGCAATTCCGACTGAGGAAGGAGCGCAACACTTTGAATTTCGCGACCTTGAACAAGCGGCACAGCAATGGCTGCGCCTCGTTGATGGAGCGCGTTTATGAGGGGTGTTAAATCGGGTTCACGCTTTTCTTTGATTGAAAGAAACAAATGAACTGAGCGAGCAGCGGTAACTTCGGGCAGTTCCAAAAGGCGTAAACTCAATGCTTGGCAAAGTGCGTCATACTGCTTCGCCTGAAGCGCCATTCTTTGGGCTTTCATTTGCGAGCGAAGTGCGTCGCGAGCTGCTTTGATTTCGCCGATTTTCATTTCTAAAAAGGTTGTACTTTTGAGATAACTTACAGCATTCTTAAAACTTTCTTGATAGAAATTAACCACAAGTCATCGTTATGCCAGAGGTCCAGCTTGGTTCTGAAAAAAGAGCAGTTTCAAATATTTTTTGTGTCGGTAAAAATTACGCCGATCATGTTCGTGAAATGAAAGCCATCTTTGCAGGGACCGAAGAAAATGAACCGGTTGTTTTTTCGAAACCCACTTCCGCGCTTGTCTTCAATGGCGGCGAGATATCCATCCCACACTTTCAAGGCAAGCCAATTGCTAAAGAGCTTCATCACGAAGTTGAGTTGGTTTTGCTTATCGGGAAAAATGCTGAGAATCTTTCACCCGAAGAAGCGCAGACCGCTGTTGCGGGGTATGGAATTGGTTTGGATATGACGTTGCGCGATAAGCAAACGGCCGCAAAAAAGGCGGGGTCGCCGTGGTTTATATCTAAAGGATTTCGGTCGAGTGCGGCGGTTTCTCCGTTTATTCATTCAAATAATCTTGAGGCAGCAGCATCTCTTTCATTAACACTTGAAAAAAACGGTGTGCGTGTTCAACGCGGGCATACTTCTCAGATGATTTTTAATACACGATTTATCATTTCATACCTTTCGCATCTCTTTGGGTTGCAAGCAGGAGATCTTATTTATACCGGCACACCCTCCGGAATTGGTCCGGTTGAATCGGGAGACCGGCTTGTGGCAACTTTGGCCGAGTCTAATATGGTTCTTGCAAAAGAAACCTTGAGTTCGGAGATGCGTAACACAGAATCAGGAAATCAGGAGGCTCCACCTCAATTCCTTGATCAATCTATCTTAGCAACACTTGAAATCCGAATCCATTGAACCGCAATCATCAGCCCAAAAGTCGGCTGAAAAACCAATAGCAAAAGAGGGGAGGCTTCGACGGCTTGTTCGAGGGCGCGCAATCACAATTTTGGTTGTTACTTGGATTGCCATTATTGTTCTGGCACTTCTTGCCCTTCAATTCGGCGCAGATACATTTATAGTTGGTGAATTGGTTTTTGTTTTTGGTTTGGTCTCAAATGCATTTACAGGGCTTTTAGGGCTTATCGCGTTGGTGCCATTGGTTGGGCCTTTACTCGTGAAAGTTCTGAGTTTTCCGATAATTTGGCTAATTAATGGAATTGGATACTTGGTATCGATTATCGCGATACGGCGCGGTTATTCGCAAGATGTATTGACCTATCGAGGATTAACCATTGCTGTACTGGTAGGCATTGCGATTGGTTATATCCTTGGAAAAATTTTGTAAATGTGCTGATCCTTTACACACCTTAATTGTTTCACTTTCAGGAGATTCTTTTGAATTCAACAAACCCTTTTAATTCGCAACTTTTATCCGTTCTGAAAACCTTAACGTTAAAGGACTGGGCAATTCTCATCTTTCAATTTATTGGAAGTCTTTTTGCGGGTTTTGTCATTTTTTTTCTCAGCATTTTTTTTCTTTCACAAGTTCTCATCAACGAATCCTCCCCTCGCTACCAAGAAATGCTAAAGAAATCTGCGGGATACATATTAAAGCAAAAGTCTTCTTACTCTTCCTCACTTTCTCAAGATTCAACGGCCTATAAGCAAGCGTTAGTGGGATTTCAAATGGGGATAAAAATGGCTTACTTTAATGAGCAGTATCTTCAGAAATGGATGATTTACGCTTTTCTTTTCATCTTTTCTTTCACAATCACCGGTTCTCTTTTTTACCAAAAGTTTTTTTCTAAAACTGCTATCAATGATAACGAAGAAAGCATCTTTCGAACGGTAATTTCACATTTAATTCTATTCGGTGTCGGAATTTTCACCAAGCGCTCAGCAGAACAGTTTTCGCTATTCTACAACCTTACCACACGAACGCGCCTGATTGCCTTTGCCGCCTATTTTTTCATTTTCGGCTCTGTTTATGCGAATGCCTTTTCAAATAAGTGGATTGCCGGAATTCAATCCACGGATCTTTTTATCATTTTATCAATTCTTGATTACGGCGGTCTTCTCCTGCTTATTGGCTTTGTTCTTTTCTTTCAGCCACTTCGCCGTTATGGCACAATGATTCTTCGCGTTGCGAGTCTTTTAATATTTCTTATTACCCTTGTCATTACTTTTTTCAATTCAACAGAATCACTACAATTTGCTCTCCAAGCCAATCAAAATTCCACTAGTGATTTTTCTTTTGGTTATCAATCGCTTTCAACTTTTCTTTTGGTCTGCGGCGTGAGTTGTTACTTACAAGTTGCAAGGCGTGTGATTATCGAAAAGCAAAAAATGGAAGGTGAACTCACTTTGGCACGAAAGGTTCAAGAAAAATTGCTCCCCCAAGTTTCCATTGAGACGGATACGTTTTCTGCTTTTGGCAATACAATTTGCGCAAGCGAAGTTGGCGGCGATTACTTTGATTTTGTTCCGATTTCTCACGAAGGGAAACTCCGTGCGATTGCTGTTGGTGATGTTTCGGGGCACAATATGGCTGCTGGTGTTTTAATGGCGATTGTCAAAAGTGCTTTTCGAAGCGAAATTCGTCACCGCGATTATCAACGCCCTGAATCGATTTCTAAATTAACGGCCGCACTTAACGAAACCGTCGCCGACCTGCGTGAGAAGCAGATGTTTGTAAGCTTCAGTGCCATTATCATTGATTCAGCTTCAGGGCTTCTTCACTATGCCAATGCAGGTCATCTTCCAATTTTACATTACAAGTCAAATCAAAATACAATCAACGAAGTTTATCAAAAGACCCCGGCATTAGGGCTTCTAAGAGAGATTCCCTTTCCACACCTTTCCATTCCATTTGAAACCGGCGATTATTTTTTTCTCTTTACCGATGGGTTAACCGAAGTCTCAACATCAAAAGGGGAAGAATTTGGAATAGAACGCCTTCGCCAAACAATTTTTGATGCGTTACAACATTCAGAGCCATCTCCGAAAGTGATTTACCAGCGGCTTGTCTCGTCTGCTGAAGCATTTTCATCGAAACAGGGGTTTTCGGACGATGTCACCCTTTTTATTATCAAGGTCTAACCCCCCCCATTTTTCAAATTCTAAATTTGTTCAATCTCACGGACGTTTCAATTCAATTATGCCACATTTACAAGTATCCATCGATTTAGGTACCGAGCAATTTGATGCCGCTATAGGGCTTTTGACTGAACTTGGCTTCGATTCATTTATGGAAGAAGGCGACACCCTTTTCGCTTATATCCCTAAAGCACTTTGGACTTCTGAATTAGAATTTGAAACACTATCCATCGCCAAATCACTTACCGAAACCGAAGTTTCACTTTCAGTTCATGAGCTTGAGGAAAAGAATTGGAATGCCGAGTGGGAATCGACTTTGCAGCCAATTGAAGTTTCAGAGCGAATTGCGATTGTTCAAAAAGGCCGCCCATACGAAAACACTGCGGGAAGAATTCTCATTGAAATTAATCCTAAGATGTCCTTCGGAACCGGCTATCATGAAACCACACGCTTAATGATTCGCCTCATTGAAACCCTGCTTCGCCCAACAGATACTGTGCTTGACATCGGTACCGGTACCGGCGTGCTTGCTATTGCAGCACGGGTTCTGGGCAATCAAAATCCGATTCTTGGATTCGATAATGATCCGTGGTCGGTTGAAAATGCGATTGAGAATGTTGAAGCGAATCGGTGTTCCGAAATTGAGATTCGTGCGCTTGATGCGATGCAAGGACTCGGCTCGGTGTTAGAAGAGCGCACCTATTCATTTGTGCTTGGCAATGTGAATATTTTGGCGCTTGAAGCATTGATTCCCGTCTTAGGGAAGCAACTTAGCGAAAGCGCATATTTCCTTATGTCGGGCGTTTTGAAATATGATGAGCCGAAGCTTCGATCACTTTTAGTGAACGGAGGATTTGAAGTTCTTTCGGTTTTAGGCGAGGGTGAGTGGATTGCCATTGCATCACAAAAGAAATCAGTATCTTTTTAAAACCACAGCGCTCAATAAAAAATTGCTTCTATGAAAATTGCCGCACTTGATATCGGCACGAATACTGCTTTATTGCTTATTGCAGAAATTTCTCCCGAACACGGCACACTTAAGTCACTTTACAACGCTCAAGAAATTGTCCGTCTTGGACAGGGTGTTGATGCCGATCGCAAAATCCAACCCGAGGCTAAAGAAAGGCTTTACAACGCGTTGATGAAATTCCAAAAGCTAATCAAACTTTATGATGTGAAATATGTGGTCGCCGTGGGCACCAGCGCCTTACGTGATGCGAAAAACAGTGCCGCTTTAATTCGCGAAATGGACGCAAAAACCGGCATCGAAATCAAAGTCATCACCGGCGATGAAGAGGCCGAGATGACATTTTTGGGGGCCATTACCGGTATCGCCGAATTGCCAAAACGCTTTCTGGTAATGGATATCGGTGGCGGCAGTACCGAATTTATTTTAGGACGCGCTTCTTCGCAGCTTGGTGCAAGAAGTGCACCTGTCAATTTCGACGTTGAAGATCAAGTCAGCGTGGATATGGGCAGCGTACGAATGACCGAGCGTTTTTTTAAGTCTCTCCCGCCTTCAAAAGACGATGTTGAAGCGGCACGGCAAGCCTTTATCAAGCAACTTTCGCCAAAGGTTGGGAAATTCATTGCAGGGCGAGAAATGATGATTGCGGTTGCGGGAACAGCGACAACCGTGGCACAACTTGCTTTAGGCTTAAAGCAATTTTCAGCCAACGATATTCAAGGGTATAATGTCAAGTATGATGAAGCGCACTCACTTTATCAAACCATCCTTACAAAAACGCCCTCTGAAATTGAAGAAATGGGCGTTAGCCCCGGGAGAGCCGATGTGTTGCCCGCCGGGCTGCTCATCTTTCATCAAGCAATGCGGCTTTTTTCACTCACTGCCGTGAAGGTCAGCATTCAAGGGCTGCGCTACGGCGTGGTACTGAAAGAATTGGAACGGCTTCGGTTGATGTTGCGGTAATCCGCTTTTTATTCTTTTTGATATAAATGTTGTTATAAGTCAACCATTATCCAGTTAATCCAACGATTGATCTGAAATCATGATTGCTTACCCCGGCTTTCGCCTTTTGATATGTGCTGTTATTGGCATCTGCCTCGGCAAGTGGTTTCACTTTCTGTTTTTCCCCACACTCTTTGTTGCTTCTTTCATTGCCATTGTGCTAATGTTGTATTCACTTTGGCCGCTTGGAATAAATTTTAGCTTTAGCAAAGCCACTGTATTCAGCGCGTTATCCCGTCCGATTCCTAAAGATCATCAATCAATTGCGGCAACGCTCTATTTTGCGTTTTTAATATCTTCTTTTGCAGCACTGAGCTCCTATCACTTTTCTATCATTTCTGAGCGTCATGTACTAAACTTAGCAGGTCGATATGGAACGCGATACTCGCCGGTGGAAATCGAGGCAATTGGAATCGTTCAAACTTTACCTAAAGTCAAAGTTAAAGAGCCGCGTGTAACGGTGGAGTGGACACTTGCAGCAGAGTCGTTGAGGGTAAAACCCGGAAATCCGATTTTCCATTCTAAGCAAAGTCAAACATCACTCGCCCATACTTTCTCGCCAAGTGAAGGCTTAATACGTGTAAAATATTACATCAATTCCAAAGGGACAGAGGCAGAATCTTTAAGAATCGGCGAGCGAATCCGTATTCGCGGGCGAATTCAATTGCCTCAAGGGGCACAAAACAAGGGTGAATTCGATTATCGTGCCTTTTTAGCCGAGCGCGGTATAGACCTTATTTTGAATGCAGCCTTCTTATCTGATTTGGAGCGCAGGAAGGAACGCGCACTTGGATGGTGGGGCACTTGGGTTTCGGAACCGGGGTTTCGCTACCTCGAGCGCGTGATCTCTCGTTCGTTTCCTGAAAGTGAGGAAACCGCTCTCTTAAAAGGAATATTACTTGGAGTTAAATCGGATATCGAGCCTGACATCCTTTTAGCATTTCAAAATACCGGAACTATGCATGTGCTCACGGTTTCGGGGCTTCATATTGGCCTGCTTTTACTTGTCTTTAATTCAATTTTTAAACGATTTAAAACCACTTCTTTTGGGAGGTGGTCTATATTCTTGTTGCTGATTTTCTTTCTTTTATCGTTCAGCAGTATCACAGGCAATGCGCCTCCGGTGAAGCGTGCGGTTGCAATGGCCTTGCTCTTCGAATTTGCATCTCTATTGCGATTTCCTACCTTTAATTTCAATACGCTTGCACTTGCCAATTTCATCATTTTACTTTTTGAACCTTCGGATTTGTTCAGTGGCAGTTTTCATTTAACCAATGGCGCAGTGATTGCCATCCTTCTCTATTTCCCGATTTTCACACGGCCAATCACCGATGATGCAATGCCACCTCTATTGAAACACCCACCCGCTTGGATTCGCGCTTTTGTTATTTTTGTTTGGGAGTCACTTGCAATGACACTCGCCGCAACTTTAGGAACATCTCCTTTTGTTGCGTTTTACTTTGGGAAAATTCCACTCCTTGGACTTTTTGCCAATATCCCTGTAGTGCTTTTCGCTAATTTTGCAACCTATGCCTTAGCGGCGGCGTCTCTCATTTCGCTTCTCTCAGAGGGGTTGGGCGGCATTTATGTTTCAGCCGCTCACCTCTTCTCCTCTTTAACCATCGGCTCCGCAATTCTTTTTTCAAAAATCCCTTTTGCTTCTACGTCAATTTCGGTCTCTGTGTTGATGGTTGCAGCGTTTTGTGTATTGCTTTTATCGCTTGCGATGTATGAAAGTCCAAAAGTGTGGCCCAAGTTCTTGATAGTCTCTCTTTTACTTTTTACGAGTGATGTGTGGATTAGGGTTTTTCAATTTGAAGAAAATCAACAATTGCCCGACGCAGTGATGTGTGCAATGACCAAAAGTTCGCCGGTCATATTCTTTACCGGAAAAGAAACCATTCTTTTGGATGCTTCCTTTATCAATCAAAATCTCTCGAGGTTGAAGTCGCAAAGTGTTGCTTGGCATTCAAAGCCAACCTTCACGATGGCAGTTCAACACAAAACGCCTTACGGCATTCTTGATGACTTGGCCGATACGGTTCTTTCTTTCAATCACTTCCGTAATAAAACTCAGAAAGTCAAAGCACTTCCTACTGCCGTGATTTCATCCGCGCGTGGAGGCAGTCTTAAGGTTCGTACCAAAAAGGGAATCATGATATCGGCGAGCCTTTTTGAACTTGATACTTTGGGTTATTACCGAGCAGATTTCGCGGCGCTGCGAATCACCCGCTTTCAAGCATCAGACCTTGATCAATTTCGGGCGTGGCTTCTTTGGGCAAATCCGAAATGTGTTGGGGTTGCTTTGGCGCCAAAGCTTTCAGCGACGGAACGAAAGCGTTTTTACCGTTTCATCCGTCAATGGCCTGAAATCAAAATCACCGAGCGCGATGGGGAAGTGGTGTTTTACTTTTAATTCAATGTTTTTCGTTTCTTTTTTGAATTGCTTTAAGTAAGATTTTAGGCTGAACTACTTTCCTCAATTTGATTTCAAGCGTTGAATTCACGATTCTTTCACTTTTTCCCCTTAACTTTGTCTTATGAAAAGTCAACCGCAATACATCCACCCTTTAGAACCCATTGCCGCAATTGCCACGGCGATTGGAGAAAGCGCAATCGCGATTGTTCGCACATCGGGCGAAGGGTGTTTTGAAAGGTGCGATCGCGTGTTTCGAAAAGCCGGAGATTCAAACTTTACACTCGCTTCTGCCCCAAGTCACACGGCACATTACGGGTTTATCGTCAATGAAAAGGGCGAAACCATCGATGAAGTAATGGCTATTGTTTACCGCTCTCCAAAAAGTTTTACGACCGAAGATTCTGTTGAAATTAATTGCCACGGCGGCGTTGTCGTTACGCAAGCGGTGCTTCGCGCTTTGCTTGATGCGGGGTTTCGCTTGGCAGAGCCGGGCGAATTCACACGAAGGGCGTTTTTAGCGGGCAGAATTGATTTGTTGCAAGCGGAGGCAATCGGCGAATTGATTCATGCCAAAACCGATGCAGCCTACCGCGCGGCGATTTCGCATCTGAAAGGCGATCTCTCCAAACAGTTGATGCTTATGAGAGATAACCTCTTGAATGCTTGTGCGTTATTAGAACTTGAATTGGATTTCGGTGAAGAAGATGTTGAGTTCCAAAATCGAAGCCAATTAAAAGATAGTTTGATTGCCCTTCAAACTGTGCTTGAAGATCTATTGGCATCTTTTCAAACTGGTAAGCGAATTGCAGAGGGCGTTTCGGTTGCAATCGTTGGCCGCCCGAATGCCGGGAAATCAACGCTTTTGAACGCGCTTCTTGGAAAAGACCGCGCCATTGTGAGCAGCATTGCGGGTACCACGCGCGATTTCATACAAGAAAGTTTCACTTACGAAGGCGCTTTATTTCAACTCATTGATACCGCGGGGCTTCGCAAGACAAAGGATTTCGTTGAGCAAGAAGGGATTCGCCGCAGCTATGAAAAAATCGAAGAAGCCGATCTTATTCTCTATCTCTACGATGCCTCGCAGCCCATTCCGGCCGAAGAATTAGAAGAAGCCAAGCAACTCAGGCTGAAGAACCCGAATGTTCCTTTTTTGCATGTTCCCAATAAGTGCGATCGGCCTGAGGCAATGCATCATATTTTAAAAAATGAAGATTCAGCCGTTTGCCCTATCTCCGCGTTAAATGGGGAAGGAATCGCAGCACTCAAAGCTGAAATGAAACGGCTCACGCTTGATTCACAAAAGCGGCATGAAGGCAGCCTTTTGCTTACTAACCTTCGCCATTACGAGGCTGTGCGAAACGCCCTTCAATCGGTTGTCAATGCCCATTATCTTACCGATCACAATTTGGAAACCGAACTAATTGCATCCGACTTGCGCGATGCCTTGCATCATATTGGCACCATTACCGGAAAAGTAGCGACAGATGAAATACTCAATACCATCTTTGCCAAATTCTGCATTGGGAAGTAACCTTCATTGAAAACCCTTATGACTTTCTAATACTTTTTCTTCTGGATTTTCACCGTTACCACTTCTCCCGATTTCCGCCTGACCTTCATTTCCGCTTGGGTTTTGCTTCCTAAGATGGGGTTTAACAACAAATCGCAGAAATCAAATTTTTCTAAACTTTTTTCTCCCACAGAAATGATTTGGTCACCTACTTCAACCTGATTCAAAAGCGATTTCTCCCACACCATTCCAATGATGAGTTTACCCTCAGGGCCTAAAGTTGGATGAATGCTCCAATACAA
>JANRJQ010000005.1 GCA_033763895.1 Chloroherpetonaceae bacterium
ACTTCCTCTTCACCTTTAGAAACCTCCGGTGAACCGGCAGAAATTTGGATCGCCACGGTTGGAATTCCAATTCCAACATTCAAAAAAGTTTCTGATGATGTTGTAAGAGTTCGAACTGACCCTGAACCCTACCCCACTTCAACCACACTTTATATTTACTATACTGAAGTCGATGACGCCGCCAATCCCGATAAAAAACTTGACCCGACCACATTATTACGTTTAAGAAGATGCGAGACCGGGCTTTAAATTCACTTTTTTTTATTTTTAAGTAAATCTAATGAAATCAAATAATAAAATTAATCATTAAATCTCTTTTTATGAATAAAATTAATTATCGTTTCTTTCAATTCTTGATTTCCTTGATTTCACTTTCAACTATATGCGCTTGTTATAATAATGAAGATTCCTTCATGACTGAAATTCCTATTCAATTTGTTGCAAATGACATCATTATTGGTAATAATTTTGCACAGGTAGAATTCTCGGATGATGGACGTTCAATGACTTGGGTAGAGCCCAGTGGTACAATTCAAAAAGTATATTATGCTGATGTAAATTTAGAAACGGGCTTGCCTGATTTAGTCAATAAACAGTTTATCGATAATATTCAAGGCCAAGGGTGGCCATATTGGGGAAAATATTCTCAAGGGTCGTTTTTTTTAATTTTGAATACAAGCAAAGAATTTATTCTCGTTCGAAAAACCGGTTTTAATACGCTCATAAAAACAAATTTAGGAACTATTAATTCGGATATTAAAACCCTAATCAATGTTTCTTACAATCCTTCAAAGCCTTATTTTTGGGTTAGTTATGTGGTAAAATCAACCACGATTGGCGGAAAAGATAAACTTTATTGTTTTCGCTCCGATAATCTCACCACTCGAATTTTTGTGAATGAAGAAATCCCAAATAATGCAGGCTCTGCTTATGAATTAACTTTCCCTCGATGGGTTAAAAATTCGGAAAAATTACTTTATCCTTTTAGAGGAAATTCCTCGATTCCAAAATTTGATATTAAACTTTGGGATAGCTCAACTCAAACATCTACCCAAATTACAAATGATGGAAATTCTTTTCATCATGTGGATGATTTAGCTTTCACTATAAATGATCAAAATTATTTATTCAGTAGCAAAGACGCGAGTATCTTGACCATTTGCAAACAGCAAACGAATGGGCTTTATACTGAAATCGAAAGTTACTCTACACCTTCCACTATTTTACCTTATACTTTAACCTCCTTTGAACCTTTTACAATCAATGGTAAAACTTTTGGCGCTTATCAAGTCTATGAAGGTGGTGGAATTCCGGGAAACACCAAAGGAGAAATATGGTTAAAGGGAATTCTTGGAGAATCACTTCAAATCAAAATTAGTACCTTAAATGGTGTAACTCTCGATCCTGAATATTTAATCGGAAACTCAAAAGTTTGGATATACTATTATGGGAAGCCGATCGGTCAATCCGCGTTCGATTTACATAGATGCGAAACCCCTTTAGGTCTTTAACTTTATTCATTTTTTTTATCTCTTTCACTTTTTAAATCTATTTGTTTATGAAAAAAATATTATCTCTTCTCGTTCTAATCTTTTATTTCTTCGCTGGCTGTTCAAATAATGAAACAATCGTTACACCCGAATCACCGCAGCCAACTGTTATCAGTGATATTGCGTTAGGTGATGGAAATACTTTTTATTTTAATATCGAATTTTCACCCGATATGCAGTATATGACCTTCACCGAGCTTGTGGGTGGAGCAAATAATATTGCTCGAGATTGGATGTGTGTAATGGATAAATCAACCGGCACGTTGGGTGGAGATGGGACCGGGAAACAATACTTATTATATGAACGAACCGGTTATTCTCCCGATAAACAAATTAATCCGCAATGGGGCGTTGACGCGCAAGGGCAATTTTCTGTGACTCTTGATAATTCCGGTAAATTTTTAATATTCCGCCCCAATGGAAACAACGCCCCTACCTTGACCACCTTATCGACACCCTCCAATAATACCCGATTTCTTCCTTATCCGGCACGAGTTCCCAATAGAAATTCTTCCCTCATTGCCTATACGCAGCGCGACCCGCAAAATCGAATCCAAATTTGGGTTATTGATATGGCAAATCCTAATAATGAAATGCAAATCACCAGTGGAAATTTAGGGGTTTATAGCGGTACAAACAGTTCCCCGATTACTCTTTCGATTCAGCGTTGGTTTTGGCCTGTTCCCGGTGCCGGAAGCAACACTTCCGGACTTCCGGAAATGATTTATGGTTTTATGAATTCAAATAATAAACTCCAAATCAGAAGCGCGAATTTCACCACGGGCAGCCCGGTCATTACGGATGTTACTAATGACATTTATGACCATATTGATGATTTTACCGCAGTCATGAACAATGAAAAATATCTGCTTGGGGGTATCAATAATTCAGGAGAAGGACGATTGTATAAATTCAATGGAAATCTATATACTGAGCAGCAATCCATCAAGCCTACGCCACAAACTTTTTTAAATGCGACGACTTGCAGTTCCTTTGAAATATTTAATTGGAAAGGAAAATATTATGCGCTTTATCAAATCCTTGATAACAATACTTCTGCTCTGCCCACCGGTGCAAACCAAGAAACGTGGGTATGCTCGTTACTCGAAACCGATGTTAATTTTATGGTCACGCCTAAAACCGCCAATGTTCGATTAGACCCCGAATTCTACCTTGCCAATGAAAAACTTTTCATTTTTTACTCTGCACGCTTACCAAATGGAAAACGCGAGTTACGAAAAGCAGAAATAAACTTATAAATCCCACACCTGCAAAAGATCCCTCGAAAAGAGGAAACTTTTACACCAAAAAGAAAGGGCAGAGAACACTGCCCTTTTTTCAAAAAATGTCAAAAAAGTAGTCTTGGTCATTTGGAATTTTTTAATAAAAACACTAAACTCAAAACATCTCAATTCGATCATCAGAAACCTTCACCGTTTCCCGATGTTCTGATCGTTCTCTCTATCGCTGCTCTGCCCAAATCTGGTGCGCTTCCACGCCCGAAATCCCGCGTAAGCTCAACCACCTTTAAGGCATTTTAAGTGATGCGTGAGTGCGAGCGTTGAGATATTATAATTCTCATAAACATAAAACACTCTTTATATGCCTATCACGTATTATTTGCAACCGAATCCGGTTACGCCCGACCCGAACGACCAATCGGCGCGTGTTCTTGCGAATTCATCCTTCAACTTGGATGATATTGTTTCTAAAATGGTGCGGCGCGGCACCTTGGTTACCGAAACCGACGCCCGTGCTGTACTCAATCTTTTCTTTGATGTGGTGACGGATGAAATTGTCGATGGCAATTTTGTTAATCTACCGCTCGTCAATATCCGCTCGGGAATCTCAGGCGTTTTTGAAAGCGCAACCGATTCTTACGACCCCTCTCGCCATACACTCCGCGCAACGCTTTCTTCCGGCACCCTGCTTGCGGAAAAAATGCAAAACGCCAGACCCGAAAAAACCCTTCAGCCAACACCAACTCCCGTCTTGCTTGAATTCTTTAACATCAATACCAATACCGCCAATGGTGTGATTTCACCCAATGGCATCGGTCAAATTGTGGGTGAAGAGTTGAAGTTTAACCCAAGCAATGCCCAAGAAGGGATTTTCTTTGTTGCAACCGGTGGCGCTGAAACGCGGGTTCAAGTTGTGGCTTCGAGAACTGAAGGAAGATTGGTCTTTAGCATTCCAACCCTTACAGCTGGAAACTACACCCTTGAGGTACGCCGAGCCTACACCAAAGATAATGTCATCCGCAAAGGTGCCCTTTCCGATACGCTAAGGGTTGTTTAAGCGGCAAACATTACTTTTGGTAATAAATATTGATTTTACCATTATAATACACCCGTAAAAGCACAATGCCTTATAGTGAGCGTAACGATAAGGCATAATCACGGAAACTATAAGGCATATTCATCTTGACTATAAGGCATAAACAAGTTGACTTTAAGGCATAATTTTCCTTACTTTAAGGCTTAGTGGAAACGCTTGCCACCAACCTTGAGGGAAACCGTTACCACCAAGCTTGAGCGTCAACTTGTTTGCCAATATTGAAAGTAACGCTTTCCGTCAATATTGAAAGTAAACTTCTCCGCCAAGCTTGAGAGTAAAACGGCGCGAAATTCAGAATACCTGACTAAAACAAAACATTCAAAAAGGACAAATACCGATGAAAAAGCACAATATTTATTTACTTATTCCCTTTCTGCTCCTTCTCACAAGTACAAATCCGATAAATGGCACTAATCAAGAAAAGAAACCCAAAGCAATATATAAAGTAGGCAGTTCACGAATTAGCGTTTGGGAAAATGCAAAAGACGACGGCACCACGTGGAAGAATTTCAAAGTTGAAAAGGTGTATAAAAAAGGCGATGAATGGTTTACTTCCTCCAGTTTCAATGAAAAGGAACTCAAAGAATTGAAAGAAGCGATTGAAGAGGCTTTGGAGAAGGAGAAGAAGTAACTACTACATTTTTTTAATCATATTTTTACTAATAGAAAAAAATGAACAAATTAGTTTGCACACTCATACATGTATTAATTTTTGTTATCTTAAGCAATGAAATATTTGCAAGACAATTACTTCTTGATTGTAATAATTATTCTAAGAAAAAT
Organism: Chloroherpetonaceae bacterium; assembly: GCA_033763895.1. Taxonomy (NCBI): domain Bacteria; kingdom Pseudomonadati; phylum Chlorobiota; class Chlorobiia; order Chlorobiales; family Chloroherpetonaceae; species Chloroherpetonaceae bacterium. The sequence goes on from JANRJQ010000005.1 coordinate 4,671, forward strand.
AAATTAAGCCTAATAATTTATCACATAAACAATATTGACAGCAACCTTGTTATTGGTGAAATTATTAAAAAAGCATTAGTTATTAATAATTTTGACAGTACAAACCAACCAAAGTACGAACAGGAACTATTTGATTTAATTGATGTGCCAATACTTGAAGCTATTTACAAAACTTACAGCCCTTTAATAAGTAATTACGGTGAAAAATATTACGAAATAATTTATAAAGGAAGAAAATTATATATTGAGGAGAGTGCAATTATTTTAAAAGAACGCAGTTATAATGAAATGTTATATCTTGACTTTGAAAAAAGAATGAAATATAAAGAATATGCATTAAATAACTGGCAATTGTTTTATAAGCAACAAAAAGAAAAGGCAAAAAAAATTAAAGCTTACTACGAGAAAAATGGTATATGCATAAATAGTCTCGAGCCATTTAAAGTAAGCGAGTATACAGAGGGTATGGGAGTTTCATTCAATGTTATAAATACTTCAAAGAAAACTATAAAATACATAAATATAAGCTTTTCTGGTATAAATCCCGTTGGAGATCCTGTTTACATAGAAAAAAGGGGCGGTTTTACTGAAAGAATTCAATGTGTAGGTCCAATTGAACCACTTAAATCAGCAATTTATGAATTTGAGTATATCTGGCTTTCAGATTTAGTTGAGAAATTAAAGATAAAGAAAATTGAAATTATATATATGGATAATTCAGCAAAAATCCATACTAATATTGAAAAGCTTATACCAACTTCAGACGAAGAAAAGTATATTTTATATTTCAATGAATAAATCTTATGCCTAAATAATAATTTATTCCAATTATTTATATGAATCTAATCGAGAAAGGGATCAAAGAGGGTTTAATTTCTTTAGACTATGAAACTAACACTCTTCATTACTTATTCAATAATAAGAAAAGAAATTATAGTAATCCAGAAGAAAAAGTACAGGTAGAAGCTTATTTATCTTTGATTTTCTTATATGGGTACCCCAATCATCGAATTAAAATTTATGTACCTGTTCAAATGGGCGCAGAAACCAAAGAAGCTGACATTATTGTTTATTCAGATGATAATTGTGAAGAAACCTACATTTTAGTTGAGTGCAAAAAAGAAGATTTAACCGACCAACAATTCAATATTGCCGTTGACCAAGCATACAGTTACGCAGTTGCCGAAGGGGCAAAATATGTTTGGACAACCTCTCGTATCAAAAACCAGTACTACGAAATACCTAACAAGAAACCGAAAAGTAGAATTGAAATTCCAGATATACCGCAATTTGGTATCAATAAACTTGCACTTTACAAGTATGTGAAAGGTGGTCTTTCGCAAACTCTAAATGATGATTCTTCTATTACCTTAAAGACCGACTCTGTTGTTAAACAGAAATTTTTTGAACTCCAACCCGTCAGTGAAACCGAACTGACAAAAATTTTCATACAAGCGCATCAAGCACTTTGGGGCGGTGGTCAGAGAAACCCAAGTGTTGCGTTTGACGAATTGGATAAACTTATCTTCTGTAAAATTTGGGACGAGAAGCACCCAAGAAAAACAGGCGAACCTTATGACTTTCAAATTTTCCGTGACGAAGACCCGGAAGATTTGCTAAAACGCATCAAGAAAATTTATGCGGTTGGCGAAAAAGAAGCCCCCGAAGTTTTTAAAGACGGCATTACACTCTCCGCACAAGAAACCCTGACCATTGTAAAATACTTTCAGCGTATCAACCTCAATAAAACTGACCTTGACAGCAAAGGCAAAGCTTTTGAGACGTTTATGGGCAGTTATTTCAGGGGCGACTTCGGGCAATATTTTACACCAAGACCAATTGTAAAATTCATTGTGGACAGTTTGCCAATTACGCACAAATCAAGAGTACTTGACACCAGCTGCGGAAGTGGTGGCTTTTTGCTATACGCTTTGGACAAAGTGAGAGAACAAGCCAACGAATTTTACGACCCAATAAAAGACGAAAAAGACCATTACAAATATTGGCACGACTTCGCAGAGAAAAACCTATTTGGTATTGAGATAAACGACCAAATTGCCCGAACCGCCAAAATGAATATGATTATTCACGATGACGGACACACCAACGTAATTGCATCGGACGGGCTTTTAAGTGACACCGAAATGCAAGCCAAATCGGGAAACAAAGAGTTTAAATACAATTCGTTTGACTTCATCATTACTAATCCACCTTTCGGAAGCAGCATTAAGCAAACCGAAAAGGCATATATGCACCAATATAATTTGGCAATTAAAGAAGTGGATTGGCTGAATACAACCGCAAGTGGCAAAGCCGCTTTGCGTGACAGCCAAAGCACCGAAGTTTTATTTTTGGAGCAGTGCCACAAGTTTTTAACCGAACACGGTTATTTGGCTGTTGTAATTCCTGACGGTATTCTTACGAATAGCAGTTTGCAATATGTGCGGGACAACATTGAAGAAATGTATCGCATTGTTGCCGTTGTTTCTATGCCTCAAACCGCTTTTAGTGCCACAGGTGCAGGCGTAAAAAGTTCTGTTTTGTTTTTGCGTAAACACAAAGACAAACAAACTGAAAAAATCAGCAACCAAAAAGCAAAACTGAAAGAACAGGTAAAAACCGACAACAAGTATATTGCTACCATTGAGAAATGGGAAAAGGAAAAAGCAGATGCTATAAAGAAATTGGAAGCAGATGCAAAAGCAAAAAACCCGAAAGCCAACAAAAAGGAAATTACAGAAATGATACAAGCCGATAAGTCGGCTGTACAAGCTGCATTTACCGACAAAGTGAATTTGCTGAAAGAAGAATTGACCGAAAAATATTTTTTGGCAAAACAAACCGCTATAGAAGACTACCCTATTTTTATGGCAATAGCCGAAGATATTGGCTATGATGCCACTGGCAGAAGCACCAACAACAACGAGTTGATTGAAATAGGCAAAGAGTTATCAAAGTTTATTGCTCACATTAACAAGACCGAGAAGTGATGAGCAGTTATACTATTTCACCAACACTCAACAAAAGCCGAGTTTTCATTTTGCAAAAAAGCGAATTGGAAAAACGGTGGGATCCTTCTTGGTATATTTATTTGCAGTCAATTCAAGGATTTAAGGATAAAAAAGTTCCAGTAAAAAACCTTCTTCTTGAAAATCCACAATACGGAGCAAATGAAATTGGCATTGAAAGGCTTTCAAACACAGAACCTCGTTATATAAGAATAACAGACATTAATGACTTTGGAGAATTAGAAAATGTTTTGGGTAAAACTGCTTCTGTAATTGAAGAAAAATATTTTTTAAATGAAAATGATTTATTGCTTGCAAGAAGTGGCAATACCGTAGGTAAATCTTACTTACACAAAAACGTTGGCTATAATTGCTTTTTTGCAGGATATATGATTAGGTTTAAACTTGACCAAACAAAGGTTTTGCCTGAATATATTTTTGCTTATACGCAAACAGAATTTTATAAGAAATGGATAAAGGCAATTCAAAGAACAACAGGTCAGCCAAATATTAACGCAGAAGAATATAGAAGTTTAGAAATTCCATTGCCAGAAAAATCAACACAAGATAAAATTGTGAAAATTTATTTTGATTTTATTGCTCAAAAGCAAAATAACGAAGCAGAAGCAGATAAACTACTTTCAAGCATTGACGATTATTTGTTAAAGGAATTAGGAATAAAACTACCTGAACCGCCCAAAAATACTTTGAAGAATAGAATGTTTACAAGGACTTTAAAGGAAATTTCAAATAATCGTTTTGATCCATTTTATCATAAGGAAGAATTCGCAGTTCTTGACAAAATATTGGACAATAAAATGTTTATAAAGTTCTCCACTTTAATTCAAGTAATTACCAAGGGAGAGACACCACTTTGGAAAGGTGAAAGTTATGTAGATAGTGGTATTCCTTTTCTAAAAGTTCAAAACATTTCAAGTGATGGCATTTTTGGTGAAATAACATTCATTACTGAAGAACTTCATAAAAAAATGACAAGGTCAATACTTAAAGGCGGTGAATTACTATATACAATGGCAGGTTCAATTGGCATAGCCACATATTTACCTATCGACTTTGGAGAAGCAAATATCAATCAAGCAATTGCCAAGATTATTCTTAAAGACAACCTTGAAATTGACAAATCATTTTTGCTTTATATTATCAATTCTAAAATTTGTAAAAAGCAAGCTGAGAGATTTTTAACTGTATCTGCACAACCAAATATAAACTTTGACCAAATCAAAGCTATTAAAGTTCCTGTTCCACCACTTGACAAACAAAAAGAAATAGTGGAACACATTACAGGTATCAGACAACAAGCCCAACAACTCAAAGACAAGACAAACGAACTTTTGAAAAAAGCAAGTGAAGAAATTGAAGAAATATTATTGAACTAATGGGTAAAAAAGGGAACATAAACAATTTGCACGGCATTGCACAGTTTGCATTGTTTGTTACTTCATATATCCCTCTATTTTTACTCATTATTTTTCGTCAGCTATTTGAGAATTTCAGTTTCCTAAACTTTAGTGGTTTAGATTATCCATCTATCAAATTATTTATAACTAAATTTGGGTTATCTACATTTCTTTCTTTAATATCAATATTTGGTGGGTTTGGTTTTTGGCTTACATTACGAAATATTAAAAGTGTTGCGGAAAATGGACGCCCTATACGAATTAAAGATGTAAAGAATAAAAACAGTGAGGCTATTGGCTACATTGCAACATACATCATCCCTTTTCTTTTCCAAAGCTTCAATGGGTATTATGAGTTTGTTTCTGTAATTTTCTTACTTTTTATAATTTATCGAATTTATATTAATTCTTCTTTATTACTAATCAATCCAGTTTTAAGTGTATTTTATTCTATATATGAGGTTATTTATATTGATGGGTCAAATGAAAGAAATGGATTAATAATAATAGAAGATAATTATTTGCAGGATAATGAGGAATTAAAAATATACGAAATTGGTCATAAACTATTTTTCGCAATCAACAACTCCGAAGAATGATTTTAGAAGAACTATCAGAAAAACTCCAAGAGATTAAAGTGAAAAACACTTTTCTCTATTTCATAACGAGGGTTCTTAAACCTGTCTTTAAGAAATCAAGCAAGGTAATGGACAAATATATTTTCAAAGTGTACCAAATAGACGTAGTCGATGAAATACAAAAACATTTGCACGAACTTTCACAAGAACAACTTTCATATCTTGCAGCAAAGAAAACTGAACTTCAAGAGTATGACATAATCACTGATGATACACAGAAATTGTTTACTTATCAAATGACAAACAATGCAATGTCATTTGCTGATGTCGTAAACAAACAACTCAAATCACAACCACCAAGAATAACAAGTCTTGAAGAAATTATCTTGAATGAAGAGCTTTGGGCTTATTGTGTTGGTTTTCACATAAAGGGTTCAGAATGGATTTATACATTTAGAAAAATTCTATCAGGTAAAGTTGCAATTGATGAAAAAGAAGGCAACAAAAAAAGTGTTATACAAAAAGCCATACGGACAGTTTTCGGCACGAAAAGCCAAAAACTTGAATTGATACAAGGCGAGACAGTAAACCTAGACAAGCAAATTGATTGTATTTTTTATGATGATATTTTTTACATAGCTAAGAAAACACAGTTTGAGCAAATCGTAGGACTTGAAGAAGAATTTAAGGAACAAGCAAAAGAAGTGTTGGCTGTACTTGAAAAAACCAAAATGATAGAAGGGCTTGAAGTTCTTGAAAAGCAAATTGAAGACAATCCTTCAATTCACAGAAAACTTGTCCGCCTTTCCAAAATTGGTAACTATAGTGCTTTAAATACAAATACTATCAGCAAAATGCAAGAAATATCAAGACTTCACAATGAAAAACTAAAAGTAAAAAATGATAAAATTTTAATTGAAGATGAAAAAGATTTATCTATTGTGGTTAAGTTACTATGTGATTACTATAAAAAAGGTGAGGTTTCTGGTAAATCATACGGTACTTTTGCCGGTGAAAAGTTGGATTAAAGTATAATAAATTAGTATATAAAAATTCGTTTACTTGTTAAAAAAGATACCTCGGCTTAGCTATCCGAAAAGTATTTATTGTTATTGACCGATAGCCCAAAGCTTGCAAGAAATTTAAAAAAAACGAAATAAAAATCTTGCACAAAAAAAAACCTTTTCTTTCTTTATATTGATTAATAATATAGAGTATAAATCATTACCACAAATTGATTTTTCCAAACTATAAAATATGATAACAATGTTTAGTAAAGGTGATATTATCCTTCCTAAATTAAAAGTAAAAAGCAAAAATGGTTTTTTTAATTTATTCCACTCAATTGTTATTTGGGATGAGGAAACAGACTGTAAGGTTAACTTTCAAGGTATTATTTTAACTAAAATCCATCCAAGCAAAGAGTACAATATTGAATATATGGATTCATCTTACTATGCTTTTGGGCATATTTCTAAATTAGATAATATATATTTTATAAATAGAATTTTTCATAAATTTCCGAAGTGGAGCGAATTTGAATTAATTGGTAAACTAAACACCAAGGGGCTGGGTGTCATTGAGGTATATTTAGAAGATTATACTCCACTTAATTTTAGCAAATACAAAAAAATTCTGTTATAAGTCAAAAAAGAGATATCTGAGATAAATTTATATCGACTTCTGCTTATGGAAACCACCGAGCAACTGCAAAAAGTATTGTTCAATTAGGCGTTTGAGTTTTGTGAGGTTGAGACGGTGTATTTTCCTAAATTTTAAATATGTTTTATAGGCGAAAAATAATTCTGGCTTTACTGCAAATCTTTGACGGGCGATTGGATAAAATTCGCTTGCAAAAACTGTTGTTCCTGTTTGCCAAAAAGCAAGCAAAAGCTGAGTATGATTTTATCCCCTACAAATTTGGTTGCTATTCTTACTCTGCCAATGCCGATATGACGGCAATGGTTACAAGGGGATTTTTAATCGAAGATGAAAAAACTTTTGCCAAAAAAGACCCAACTGATTATTTGAAGCAACTGAAACATTCCGACCTAAAACTGTTGCAGGAAGTAAAATCCAATTACGGAAATATGAGTGCCAATGCTTTAATGAAGCACACTTATATCAATTTTCCGTTCTATGCCATTAAAAGTGAAGTAACTGGGAGTATTTTAAGCCATAAGGAAATAGAAAAAATTACAAAAGCCAAACCGAAAAGCAATAAAACAGTGCTGTTTACTATCGGTTACGAAGGTATTTCCCTCGAAGAATATTTGGTTCGTTTGCTAAAAAACGATGTTAAAGTTTTGGTGGACGTTCGCAACAATCCGTTGAGCATGAAATACGGTTTTAGCAAAAGCCAGTTGAAAAAGTTTTGCGCCAGCGTAGGTATTGATTATGTGCATATTCCCGAAGTGGGCATACAAAGCGACCAACGTCAGGAACTCAAAACCCAAAGCGATTACGATAAATTGTTTGCCGTTTACCATAAAAACAATTTGGCACATACGAAAGCACATCAAAACGAAATACTAAAATTATTGAAGCAACACAACCGCATTGCTCTAACCTGTTTTGAAGCCAATATTTGCCAGTGCCACCGCAAGCACTTAGCCGAAGCAATAGAAAACCTTTCCGGCTTTGACTATGAAGTAAATCATATTTAAAATGGCATTGACGAAAGTATTAATCTTTCTAAAAACGTATCCGACACTTTCTGTCAAGTATGATGAATTGGTTTGCACGGCAGGTTTCAGAGAAGATGGTACTTGGATACGGCTTTATCCTGTACCGTTCCGAAAAAAATCTTACAATGAGTAATACAAAAAATACAACTGGATAGAAGTTGATTTAGTCAAGAACACTAGCGATTTCCGACCTGAAAGTTTCAGACCTCGTAGTATAAATTCCGAAATAAAAGTTGTTGGACATATTGATACAGCCAATAATTGGGAAGAACGTAAAAAAATCTGTTTAAGGAAAATTTATTACAACCTCACAGAACTGATTGCAGAAGCCAAAAACAAAGAAATCTGTACTTCATTAGCCGTTTTCAAACCGACAGAGATATTAGATTTTACTGCCGAACCTGTTGAACGAAATTGGGACAAGGAGAAATTAGAGAAGCTAAACCAACTCAATCTATTTGAAAGTGAAAAGGAAGGAAAATTTGTAGTAGTTCAGAAAGTGCCTTACAAATTCAAATTTCATTTCAAAGACAATCAAGGCACCGAAAGCCGTATGATGATTGAAGATTGGGAAACAGGCCAACTTTTTTGGAACTGCCTTGTCCGACACAAAGGGAACGAACAGGAAGCAATTTCAGATGTTCGCAAAAAATACTTTGATGACTTTGCTAAAACTAAAGACTTGCATTTTTTCTTAGGCACAACGGCACAGTTTCACAACATAGCTCCAAATCCCTTCATCATAATCGGGACATTTCAACCTAAAATAGAACTACAAGGGAAACTATTTTAACAACTCTATTTGCAAGCACTTTGCCAAAGCCCTTCATATCAATGCAAAGCAGAATACTTTGACAGGAGCTTGAAAACCAACTTAAGTCAAATATCGCGTTCAAATTTTTATTGATTATGACAATCCTATTTGAACCAGATGGGTTGAGTCGCTTTTCGTGGCTTTTGTTAAGACTATAGCCGATTGGGTTTGGTCGTGTTACCTATTTGGCCTTAGAGTTTGTGTGTAAAAAAAAGGGGTTCAACTTTTGAACCCCTTTTTTATTTATTTTTCACCCCTAATCGATTATTCCCTCTCCCGAAACTCCGAATCAATATAACGCAATTTAAGAGTGGTAGAAGTTAATTCTGATACTTCGTAGGTCATTCGTTTAATTCCGCCCCAGTAAGCTACTTCAAAAACCAATTCACTTTCCGATTTTGAAATGATCTTCCCTTCGTAATTCATGTAGGTAATTGGAGGCGTGCCGCACCAACCCGCATTTTCGCGCTCACTCATTGCGCCATTTTTTTCAAATCGAATTCCCTTTTTCTCCTCATCAAATGCCGAGCTTCGTTCAAAAGCCGAAACATTGCCTTCGGATTCGTAAGCCGTAAAGACCCAAGTGCCTTCCAAGCCATCCCATTCTAATTCGCCATCGGTAGGGTCAAGCGGCGTGGTGCAGGCTTGAAGCCCTAGAAGGATGAAGATAGCAATGAGGATGCGCGAGGTTAAAGGCAAAGCTGATTTTTGAAGTTTATTTGACATAGCCGTTTCATTGAAGTGTTTTCATTGACTTTAAACTTGACAAAAGTAAGAAAGTCCTTAAAAAAAATTATCCCTAAATTTGTCATTTTTTTGTAAGAAGTCACCCTTCCTTCCCCACCACATACGAAGTACTCCCATCGTGGCCTAAAGCAAAATCAGCTTGATCGAAAAATTTGGCGCGGGCGGCAAAGGCATTCAAGCGGTGGCGCGTGATGAGATGCGTGAGAGCGCTATCAGCGCAGTAAACTACGGGCCGTTGCAAATCAAAAAGTTTTTTGGCGGCGTTCAAATTTAGGGCGTAGGCATGTGTGCAGTCGTGGTAGCCGGCTAAATAAAGATTTTGCGAATATTCACGGGGAAATAAATAGGGCACATCTTTTGCACGCCATCGGTACTTATGCCCGTGCCACACCGAATAAAGAGAATTATAGAGCCACTCACGTGATTTTGAAATTGGTTTTTCGTGGGTGGTGTAGCCCAAGTACACAAGTTCCCAAGAATTAGGAAGGTCGTTTAGGGTGGCTTCAAGTCGATGAAGATTGGCGGCAATCGGTATGGCATCATCTTCAAAGATGAGCGCGTTCTCGATCCCATTATTGACCATTCTCTCATAAATGCTGCGGTGCGAAAGTGAGCAAGCAATTTGCCCAAGCGTAAGCTCGCGCTCAATCACATATCGGTTCAATTTCATTGCCCGCTCACGGTGGTAATCCCCGGCATAGCGCAAAGTTTCGAACGAAAGCACCTGCTTATCAACCCCATAAACCACTTCATAATCAATCCCGGCAAGGCTCTTTTGAAACTGCGCTTGCCGGTCTTTCGCCCGCTCAAGAGTTATGACATAAATCTTCGCGAATGTGCGGTTAAGTGCCGCAAATGTATTGCCAGTCATTGTGAGTCGATGAAAGGTTAAGTCGTTTGAATTGGCTATTGGATTTAATTCAGTTGTGCTTTCACCAATTCTTTATAGCGTGCTAACGCTTCCGGCAGTTTGGATGCATCTTTGCCACCGGCGGTTGCGAGTTCGGGTCTGCCGCCGCCGCCGCCTTGCAAGAGTTTCGCCACTTCGCCCACCAGCTTTCCGGCTTGGACTTTCGATTTCAAGTCATCGGAAACACTTGCCACCAAAGAGACTTTTTCTTCCTGAATGCTATAAAGCAACGCGACGCCCGTTTTCAATTTCGAGCGCAAGGCTTCTCCCAATTGGCGAAGTTCTTCTCCGCCCGCTTGCACCTCTTGAGCCACAATTTTGGCGTTGCCAATCACTTCGGCTTGTTCCACAAAGGCATCCAAGGTGTGCATTGCCGCATCGAGCCGTGCTTTTTCGAGTGCTTTTTCAAGCGATTTCTTTTCATCCAATATTTTCCGAACCTTTTCAAGTACGTCGTCTTCGCTTTGCACGCCAAGGCTTTGCTTAATGCTTGAAAGTTGTTGCGTTGATTTTCGGAGCAAATCTTCAGAGGCTTTTCCGGTAATGGCTTCAATGCGCCGAATGCCTGAAGCGATGGAAGATTCCGAGACGATTTTGAATAGCCCGATTTCTCCGATGTTTTCGAGGTGCGTGCCGCCGCAGAATTCAATTGAAAAGCCCGGAACCTCAACTACGCGAACCTTTTCGCCATACTTATCGCCAAAGAAGGCCAAAGCGCCCATTGCTTTTGCCTCTTCAAACGCAACATCGTTGTGCTGTTCCACAACTTTGGCTTTTCGAATTTCAGCATTCACCAATTCTTCAATTTTTTGCAGCTCTTCTTCGGTAACCTTCTCGAAGTGGCTGAAATCGAAGCGCAGGCGCTCTTCATTGACAAGCGAGCCTTTTTGCTGCACATGCTCCCCAAGCACGGCTCTGAGCGCGGCATGCAAAAGGTGGGTTGCGGTGTGGTTTCGCATTGTGGCGGCGCGCTTTACGCCATCTACGGTTGCGAGAACCTCTTTTGCAAGGCTGGAGACTGTGAAATCATGAATGACGACATCGCGGCCGGTTTCTTTATCTTCCAATCGCGCGGCGATGTGAAGAATTTGATCGCCATCTTTTTGCGTATCGCGAATAAAGATGCGGTATTGTGCAGTTTCAAATATGCCGCTATCGCCCGCCTGTCCGCCACTTTCAGCATAAAACGGTGTTTTATCCAAAATAAAGAAAAGCTCCTCACCCACTTTTTTAACGCGGCGGATTTTGGCATTTTCCTGCAAACTTGAATACCCTTTGAAAGCCGATTCCTTTCCGGTGCTGAACTTCACCCACGCGCCTTCGGCTGCTTCGGGCATAGCCATTTTCTTTTTGCGGTCTTTGCGCGCGCGATCTTTCTGCGCTTGCATATTGGCCTCGAAGCCGTCTTCATCGACCGAGAGACCGATTTCAGAAGCCATCAACCGCGTGAGATCAAGCGGAAAACCGAATGTGTCGTAAAGTTTAAAGGCGTCTTCACCTGAAATTTGTGACTTCCCTTCTGCTTTGGCTTGCGTGGAGATTTCACCAAAGATTTCAATCCCTCGGTCAAGCGTCACCAAAAAGTTTTCTTCTTCCGATTGAATGACCTTTTCAATGAGCGCTTGTTTTTCTTCAAGTTCGGGAAAAACTTCGCCCATTGCACCTACAAGTGCAGGCACAATTTTATAAATCATCGCTTCTTTTTGGCCGAGAACCCGCGCATAACGAACAGCGCGGCGCAGGATTCGGCGCAGGACATAGCCGCGGCCTTCGTTACTTGGTGTGGCGCCATCGGCAATGGCAAAAGATAGTGTACGAATATGATCGGCAATGACACGAATGGCAATGTCGGTTTCGTCTTCCAACTTCGCTGTGTATGGCCTCCCGGTGAGTTTGGAGATTTCGGAAATGAGCGGTGTAAAGACATCGCTATCGTAATTCGAAGTTTTGCCTTGCAAGACCGCAGCCACACGCTCGAAGCCCATTCCGGTATCGACATGTTTTGAGGGCAACGGCTCAAGTTCGCCTTTTGAATTGCGATTGTATTGGATAAAGACCAAGTTCCAGATTTCAATCACGCGGGCATCTCCTTTATTGACAAGGGCTGCACCGGATTTATCGGGCGTAAGGTCAATATGAATTTCGGTACACGGGCCACAAGGTCCGGTTTCACCCATTTCCCAGAAGTTATCTTTTGCACCGTGGCGTTGAATATGGGAGGGATCGATGTCGGTAAAATTTTTCCAAATGTCGAAGGCTTCGTCATCATCGGTATAAACTGTCGCATAAAGCCTGTCTTTTGGCAGTTCCCAAACATTGGTGAGCAATTCCCACGCCCAGCCAATGGCTTCTTCTTTGTAGTAATCGCCAAATGACCAATTCCCAAGCATTTCAAAAAAAGTGTGGTGGTACGTATCGCGGCCGACATCTTCAAGGTCGTTGTGTTTACCTGAAGCGCGAATGCACTTTTGCGTATCCGCAGCGCGTTTGTACGGCCGCTTTCCTGTTCCCAAAAACACATCCTTAAATTGATTCATCCCTGCATTCGTGAAGAGCAGTGTTGGGTCTTCAGCCGGAATGACGGGTGCGGAGCGAACGATTTCGTGTTGTTTGGAGCGGAAAAAGTCGAGAAATGTTTGGCGAATGTCTTTGGCCGTTGGCGCTGGTTTCATTGAGACAGAGATTCCTTTCGTTAAATCTGAAATTGTTTGTTAGAATGGTTTGAAATGCGATTAACCGTAAAGTTACGCACGGCGAAGCGATTGGAAAAGTTCAACCCAAATTCATTCTTTATTAGGATAAGATGCAACCAAGTACTTTTTGAACTGATTTACATTTCAATTCTTCTTTATTCATTCCCTGCTTTCATACTATCTTTGCGCTTTATTTTCATAAAATAGTTTTTTGTTTGAATGGGTCTTGTCTTTGACATTCTTGGGAATTTGGCATTTTTGCTGATTGCCTTTTCATACCTTGTTCGCGATATTTTCCGGCTTCGAGTCTTGTCTATTATTGCAAGCGCGGGAGGTGTTGCATTTAATTATTTTGCGCCACAAGAGCCCCTTTGGATTGTGATTAATTGGAATTTGGTTTTTATCTCGGTGAATGCCTATCAGATTTATGTCATCATTCGGGAGCGGAAGGAAGTCAAATTCACGGTCGAGGAAAAGGAAATCTATGAACGTGTATTCCGGAATCTGACACCGGTTGAGTTTATGCGGCTTTTAAAAGTCAGTGAATGGCAAACCCTCAAACAAGGCACGATCATCATTGAACGCGGAAAAAAAGTGGTTTATGTGGGGATTATTTATGACGGGAAATTATCGATTTTGGTTGATGATAAGGTCGTCGCTCAATTAGGAAAAGGCAGTTTCATTGGTGAAATGAGTTTTATTACCGGCAATATGGCTTCCGCGACAGTTGTTGTAGAAGAAGATTCGCATTGCCTTTTGTGGAAGCAAGAAACGCTTCATAATTTGCTTGATCATGATCAAACCTTGAAGAATGGGGTTCAAACTGCCTTCGGCGCCGATCTTTCCAAAAAGTTGACAAAAAAATAGACCATAACGCTATTAACAGACAATTACTTTTTTTCGAAGCAAGAATTCGGTGTTTGAGATAAGACCCTCATTCCTTAGATTCGTTAATATATGAATCACTCAAAGAATTGAATGCTACCTGCAACATTAAAAATATTCCTACTTTTTATCTTTATTTTCTGTACGACCGCAAGAGGGCATGCCGAGAATGAGTCTTCCCTTACCATCGAAAAAATTTCATTTCTCATTAAAAAGGCAGAAGAAAACGAGCTTTATGGAAACTACAAACTTTCAGATAGCTTAGCCAAAGAAGCGTTGGTACTTTCCGAGAAAATGGGATATCGACAAGGTGTTGCGCGCGCGCTCCATCATATCGGACTCATTGCATCATTAGGAAGTAATTACAAAGAGGCTTATCAATTTTATATCAAATCGCTCAATATTTTTTCTTCAATCGGCGATTCGCTCGGCATTGCAAAAAATTATAACGCTATTGGAATCATTTATTGGCGTCAAGTTCGTTATGAAGAAGCACTTGAAAAGCATTTTCAATCCTTAAAAATCGGAGAGGCCCTTCGAGATACTTTTACAATTGCATCTGCGGTTCACTCGCTCGGATCGATCTATTCAAGGCAAGGGCAAATTCAAAAAGCAGTGACAAACTTTAGAATGGCAATTGATTTGCGAACGAAAATCTCAGACTTGCGCGGGATTTCAACCACACTCAATTCTTTAGCCTTGATTTACTCAGAAGACTTGGGGAATGAGGATACCGCCTTGGTTCTCTTTGCACAATCCAATGATATCAAAGAGCGAATCAATTTTAAAAAAGGTCTTTCCCAAACGCTTTTCAACATTGCAAGAATTTACGAGCGGCGAGGTCAATTGGAAATGGCAGAGCCTTTGCATATTCGTGCACTTAAACTTGATGAAGATCTTGGCGATACCCGCGGAATTGCGAATTCATATATCGCTATTGGTGATTTAAAGCGAAAACAAGGAAAGTATAGAGAGGCCATTGACTTGGCTTTGCTTGCCGTGAAAATGACTGAATCTGTCGGTGCAAAGGCCGAAACCGCCGATGCCTATCTTTCGCTGGTGAATACTTATGAATTAATGGGAAATACCTCGGAAGCCCTGCGATACCACAAGTATTTTTCAGATTTGCAACATGAGGCCTTTGTGCAATCAATCGCTAAACGCTCGGCAGAACTCTCGGCTGAGCATGAAGATGCGCAAAAGCAAAAAGAGATTGAATTGCTAAAAAAATCGTATGAAGTTGGTCAATTGGAAATTTCAAACCAACGCTTGGTTCGAAATGTCTTGATTGGCGGCTTTCTCTTTCTGGCTCTTGCGACATTTCTTATCGCCAATCGTTATTATTATAAGCAGCGCTCTGAAGCAAAGTTAATTGAAAGTTATGAAAAGCTTCGGTTGCTGAACGAAGAATTGCAAAACGCCAATAAAACTAAATCGGAACTGCTCAGCATTGCCGCTCATGATTTGAAGAGCCCTTTGATGACGATTTCAGGCTTTACATCTTTAATTAAAGAAGAGCAAGAATTGCCACCAAAAGCCATTGATATGATTGAGCACATTCAACGAGGGTCTCAACGGATGCTTGCCATTATTATCAAACTCTTGGATGATGCCGCTCTTGAATCTGGGAAAATCTCGCTTCAACCAAAGGTGCTGGATATTGGTGAATTGGTTGAAAATTGCGTGACAGAATTTAAACCCGTTTCGGAGCGAAAAAAACAGCGGCTTGAAGCCAAAATTGAGCGAGGTTTTAGCATCATTGCTGATGAAGCGAGAATGAGAGAAGTTGTAGCGAACCTTATTAGCAACGCCATCAAATTTTCAGAGGAGAAAAAAGCAATTGAAGTTTCTATTTCCAAATCATCTTCACCCTATGCCAATCGGGAAAATAAAGCAGATGCAAACATAAACAATGAATTTGCCTCCAAAGAATTTGTTGAACTCACCGTTCGTGATGAAGGTCAGGGGTTAAGCGAACACGATAAAACCCTGCTCTTCGGCAAGTTTCAAAGGCTCTCTGCACGGCCAACGGGAGGCGAAAGCTCTACAGGTCTTGGACTCTCAATCACACGGCAATTGGTGGAACTTCACGGAGGTTCGATTGAAGCCTTTTCAGAAGGAATTGGTAAAGGAACTCTTTTCCGCGTTTTGCTTCCGATTCAATAAGTAAATGCGAAAACCGTTGTGCTTGCTTTCGCTTGAGATAGAGTCGGTTCAGGATTTGAGAATAATTTTAGTTTCAAAAAAATGAACTTCCCTACTCTGCAATAAACTTTCGAATCGAAAACATGCTTCCAATCAAACCAAATCCGGCACCAATCAGAATGAGCACAAAATAAAAGTTGGGATTTTCAATTCGGATGGCTTCGTACACAACCGGTAAGAGGGCTTGAATGGCTTGCTGAAACAGCCTAAGTGCAACCACTGAAATCACGCCACCCAATAAGCCTTGCATTAATCCTTCTAAAATGAATGGCACCCTTATGAAAAAACTCGTTGCCCCAACAAGTTTCATTGTTTTGATAATATCCCGCTTTGCATAAATCGCGAGTCGAATGGTATTTGAAACAAGGGCAATTGATGCCAATGAAATGATGAAACCAAGTCCTATTGAAATTGAGGTGAGAAGTCGTGCATTTTTATCTAGCCCAAGCAAAAACTCTTTGTTGTAGCGGGTTTCGAGGATAGGATTACGCTCGGGGAAGCGGCTCTTCGCAATTGCTTGAAACCTTTTGACGGTGAGTTCTAAGCTATCAAGTGAGGCATACGCAGGCCACAATGAAAGCCGCAGAGAAACCGGCAGCGGATTTACTCCTAGAATCGAAACAATATCTTCACCAAATTCTTTCTTAAAAATCTCTGCCGCTCGCTCTTTGCTGATAATTTCTGCTTTTCTCGCCCACGGCTGTGATTTCGCGGCGATGAGCAAAGTTTCCATCTCTTCTTTTGTCAGCGATTCCGAAAGAAAATATTCCACTTCCACTTGCTCTTTGATTTCATCCAAAATGCGTGTGGCATTGAGCGAAAGCGCGGTGAAAAATCCGAGGATAATCAGCGAAATCCCCACGGTGAGAATCGTAACGGTGGTGGAAAGTTTCGCGCGTTGAAACCCCGAGAAGCTTTCGCGTACCCAATACGGAAGTGCCATCGTTACGACTTCGCTCCTTTACTCATTTTGAAGAGCATTTCGCTCAAGGCGCAATGTGAGAAATGCGCAGGAAATCGTTGTATCTCGCCTCGACATCTTTCTTCGTCAGTTCTGCAAGCCTTTCAATTCCGAATTTTTCAACGGTAAAACTTGCAAGTGTACTGCCGTAAATCACCGCCTTGCGCAAATTCATTTCAGAAAGATCATTGCACTGCGATAAATACCCCACAAAGCCGCCGGCAAAAGTATCACCCGCGCCAGTCGGGTCAAAGATTGATTCAAGTGGAAAAGCCGCTGCTGAAAAGAAACTTGAATCAGTAAATAAAAGTGCGCCGTGCTCCCCTTTTTTAATTACCAAAATTTTTGGACCCATTGCACGAATCTTCTTCGCGGCTGAGATGAGATTGCGCTCACCCGAAAGCGCTCTTGCCTCGCTATCGTTGATAATCAAAACATCAACGAGTTTCAAAGTA
This sequence comes from Chloroherpetonaceae bacterium, assembly GCA_033763895.1. NCBI lineage: Bacteria > Pseudomonadati > Chlorobiota > Chlorobiia > Chlorobiales > Chloroherpetonaceae > Chloroherpetonaceae bacterium. Next base: position 22,032 of record JANRJQ010000005.1, read on the forward strand.
TCTTTCAATTCACTGAGCATGCCGCTAATCCAAAAGTCCATTGTATCGCAAACAATAAGTTTTGGCTTTTTCACTTGCTCTAAAACGCGGCGTTGCAAAATAGGGTCAATATTTCCAAGGCAAATAAACTCGGTTTCTTGATAAGACGAAGGAATCACGGGATTAAACTCGGCAAAGACATTGAGCTCGGTATAAAGTGAATCGCGGGTATTCATGTCATCATGATACTTCCCGCCCCAACGGAAGGTTTTGCCGCCTTCAACAATTTGCAAGCCTTCGGTATCAATTTTTCTGGAGGTAAAAACAGGTAAATGTTGATTAAAATCAGATCCAACAATCCCTACAAGCCGCACGGGTTTTTCAAAATGACTTGCTGCCAAGGTGATATAAGTGGCAGAACCACCTAAAATATTATCCGCCGTTCCGTGCGGGGTGTGAAGCGTATCAAAAACTAAAGAACCAACAACAAGAATAGACATTCAAAATAAATTAAAAGTTATTAATTATGAGTTAAACCAGTTCAAAATTTCATTTCAAAACATATCGACTAAAGTCAAATGTTCATCTTAAGCAAAACATTACAACTCAAAAAGAGCCGACTCCCCGGGCGGAAGCATCAATGAAAGCATATTCCCTTTCAACTCAAAGGAACGCCCTTCAAATTCATCCTTAAGCGATTTTTTCTTGGTATCAAGTGGAATTTGAATTTCTTCAGTCCCATAAAAATTTGTATTTGAGACAAAAAGCAAAATCCGATCTTTTGATTTTCGTGTTAAAATCAACACCGGATGATGAACGTCGCCAATGACCCGCATCGCTCCGGCGGCGGTATCTGTAATAACCTCTAAATGTTTGCTTCGTGCTTTCATCACCATTGCCACATACGCTGCAAATTCTGCTCTTTGCTCCTGCTCCCAATCATACGCGTATTCGCTAAAGAGCGGCAACTTTTCCGAGGGGAAAAGATTCAACTCTTCAGGTGAAAATCCAATACCGGTGTTAATCGGATACCACTCGGCAATTTCACTGCCACTATGTATAAAAGGAATGGCAGGAATCACCGAAGTGAGCGCAAACATAAATTTTGCATACCTTCTTCCAATTTCGCCATCACCAAAGCGAGACGCATTTCGTGGCGTGTTATGGCTTTCAGCAGTTCCAAAAAAAGGCACCGGAATTCCCTGCTCGCCAAAAAATGCCAAAAACTTTTTCAGTTCCGCGGTTTTATGCCCAACAAATGGAATGCTTCCAATCACTGCGTTATAGCCTTCTTCTCTGCTCTTATGCGTGATGTCAAAGTTCTCATCCCAGAAAGCAAAGTCGGGATTTATTTTTCGGGCGGCAGCAACCATTTTCTTTTTCAATTCGCTTGGCAAGGCATGCCCCATATCAATCATTACGCCATCGATTCCAAATGTCTCTTGATAGTACGGAATGATTCCAATTATTTTATCCCACAAGGGTTTATTGGCAAATTCCTCTCGCGCAAGTTCGGTTGAATACATCCGAATGGTATTGTAGGCGATATAATTGAAATCGGGATGATCATACATTTTTAAGTAGGTCACGTCGCCCCACGGTGGTTGGGTATCGTCCGGCGGCCAATCCGCAAAAGCTCCGGGGATTCTGCATTGTCGGCCATCTTCGGTAGTTCCAATATATTGACCGTTTTTCATTTGAACAGTTGTAGGGGTTGGCGTAAAGAACGATCGGTAAATCGGATGCGGTTCGGGCAAATTCGAAAAATCGCCCTCAGCAACTTTTGCATTAATCACCGAAAGTTCGATTGGTGTAAATATCGGGTTTCCATATCGCCCTTCATCCTTAGCTCCCGATGGTCGGTTTTCAACTCGGTCATCAATCCAATAAAACCACTCAGGATGTTCTTTCACCCAATCGCCATCTTTGGCTGAGGTACGAAAAACAAATTCCACCACAACCCGAAGCCCTAAGTGATGACAGGCCTCTACAAATGCTTTGAATTCTTCTTCAACCGTTAAACCTAAAATGGGTTCAGAAAGCGCGTCATCAAGTTTGTAAGGGTTTTTAATCGCGTAAGGAGAGCCTAAGCTGCCTTTGTTTCCATCGCGTCCAATGGCAGTAATCGGAAGCAGATGAACGACGGTGGCGCCAAGTTTTTTGATGTGGGGCAAAAGCGCAATTGACTTTAAGAATGTTCCGGTTTCGCGAAAGCAGGGTGAACCGGGGTCAGGATTTGAGATCAAATCAATGGTTCCATTTCCATTGTGATCAAAGGCCGTGGTTGTTCTCACAAACAAATTATAAATCACCGAGTTTTTTGACCATTCACCGCCTTTCCCTGAAACGACAGATTCCTTTGGCTTCGCCAAGATTTCCTGAATCGCTTCGGTGTAGTATTTTTGCGGGTTTACGGATTCTTTTCCGTTTTCGAATTGGCCTTTCCAGATTTTTGGAACATAGTAGGTTAACCCTTTTGTGCCATTCAAATTCTTTAATGCGCTAACGACCTTTTGTAAGGACATTGGATATATTTGAGAAAAATGATTGATATGGTTTTATGGCGATGATTTTGGGAGAAAGATCATTGCTGCTATGAATATACGCCTTTCATTGAATTCTCCATTCAATCGTCATATTTATTGCTATTTTTTTCCTAACAACCAAAATGCTTGGTTTCATTTTGTTTTAATTAATTACCAACACTTGTGTCTATATCCGACTTGGAAAACCCAAGAAATTTCAAACTCACGATAGAATACGATGGAACCGACTTCGCCGGTTGGCAACGTCAGCCGCAAAACCCTCATCAACATACAATTCAAGGAGAAATTGAAAGAGTTTTAGCTGAGGTGTTACAAGAGCCGATTGAAGTATTTGGCGCCGGCCGTACCGATAGCGGGGTTCATGCGAAGGCGCAAGTCGCGAACTTTCATACTTCAAACCCAATGACCATTTTCAAATTGCAATATGCCTTGAACCGTATGCTCCCCTCAGGTATCAGGGTAATAGATATGGTTGAAGCGCCACCAGATTTTCATGCAAGGTATAGCGCGGTGAGCCGAACCTATCGGTATTTTGTTGCTACGAAGTCAACGGCGCTTTTATCTCGTTTCACCGGATTTTATCCACCGCGTAAATACAATGCAACGACGTTCAATCTTGAGGCAATGAATGCCGCAGCCGTTCATCTTTATGGAGAGAACGATTTCGCTTCATTTTCAAAAAAACATGCGGAGTCCAAGCATTACCGATGCTTTCTCAAATTTGCAAAGTGGCGGAGTATTCGCCGCAATGAGCTCTTGATGTTTGAGATTACCGCGAATCGATTTTTGCATTCGATGGTGAGGCTTATTGTTGGCACACTAATTGAAGTCGGTGCGGGAGCAATATCACAGAATGAATTTGAAGCGATTTTCAATGAAAAGACCGTTGATAATGCCTCGGCCCTTGCTGAGCCTTCCGGGCTTTTTTTGTGGAAAGTCGAGTATTGAATTATTAATTTGGAATTGGGAGTAAGGATAAAATTTTTTTGAAATAGAATAAATTAATAATTGTGAGATTCATTTGATGAATGCTTAAAGCGTATGCAATTTTAATGTTCTGATTTTTGAACCCTCGATCAAGTTTTTCGAAAAAACCATTACTCTTGAAGCATTCACGACCCCGCTTGGCGTTGAATGTTCTATTAAATATTCTAATATTCGTTCCATCGAAAATTCCACAAATCGTATTGAATGCTGGTTATGCCTTTGGCGTTATCGCGTATGAGGTTGCGGACTTGAGTTTAGTCAGTTAATTATATTGCCATTCCAATCAACATTATTAGGAGTAAACTTTTTATACCACCTTTCGATAAAATTGTCAATATTATTCGTATCCTTATCTATTAAATTTTTCAGTTTATTAATCTTATATTTAATGCCAAATTTTGTAAAAGCCCTACCAA
>JANRJQ010000006.1 GCA_033763895.1 Chloroherpetonaceae bacterium
GCTTCATCTTGAATTCCATTGGCAAGATCGACGCGGATATGAGGGCCGCTTTGCTCATCGAGCTTAAGTTCATCTTTTGGCTTTCCTTCAAGATTCAGTTTGGAACGCTCACCGGTAAAGATGATTGTCTTTTTTTGAGAATTAAATTGGAGCAACCCAAGTCGGAAGAGATTGCTTCCCAGTATGCCATCAATCTTAAAGCAATCTGATAATATATTTTGCGGGAATACGACAGCAGGGATACGGTTAAATTCGGTATTGGCAAATTGAAATTTATCTAGCGCGATGTACTTCAAGACAGTACTTTGTTCATTGATATCGCGCACCGTGCTTTCGGTAAGTATTGGATACTTCATTTCACTTTGCAGCACTTCAGTGATTGCGCATAGCGAGCCGGTATCGATGAGGAATCGCCGTTTCTTCCCCCCTAATTCTGCGGTTATAATAATCTTGCCATTTATCGATTCATAAGGCATCTCAGAATAAAAATTCGTTTGTACAACCGATCCTTGATTGTAATCTACCTTTTGTGAAAATGCTGAAATTGACCCTAAGGTGATTAAAAGAAAGAAGCTCCATAACTTGAGGCAATACTCTTTGCGATTCCGATTTTTCATAAGATTATTAGGCTTTATTAAAGTACTTATGAAAATTAAGAGATTGTTTTCTCTTCTCCTTAAACGGGATTCAATTGGTTGTAAAATTCTCGTGGGGTTACAGAGAGAGGAAATTGACCTGCAAATTGAAGTGCCGCTTTCTCTGCATCTTCATTTCGCTCAAACACCCCAAAAACCGCCGAGCCACTGCCTGACATCATTGTATGGGCTGCGCCTAATTCTTTCATCTTTTTTTTAATCATTCCAATTTCGGGATAAGCGGCAATCACAGAGGGTTCAAAATCATTCGCAAAATGCTGAAAGTTGTTTGTAAGTTTTCTTTCGCACAAGGTTTGAAACAAGCGTTTGGTATCGTGGGCGGGCTTAGGAAATTCGAGCTTCAGCGATTGATAGGCCCAAGCCGTTGGAACCAAAACCTTTGGAAAAACGACCAACACGGCAAAAGGAAATTGATTGTCCAATGGTTCTAATTTCTCGCCAATGCCTTGCCCACGCATTGCTTTGGGTGAAGCAAGAAAATAGGGAACATCAGCACCCAGCGTTATGGCAATCTCTTTCAGTTTTTGCGCCGGAAGCTCAAGATCCCAAAGTTGATTCAACGCCCGAAGTGTTGCCGCGGCATCGCTGCTGCCACCGCCAAGCCCGGCTCCGTGTGGCACTTCTTTATGCAAATGAATATGACACCCTTTCTGAACGGACATCATTTTTTGAAGCACCCGTGCTGCTTTCATACATAAATTCTCTTCTCCGGTTGGAAGTTCAGGCTTATTGCAACTAAGCGTGAGTGTTTCGGCAGGTTCGAATGTGAGTGTATCGTGCCAAGCGATCGGCAAAAATATTGTTTCAAGGGTATGATAGCCGTTAGGAAGCCGATCGGTAATGTAAAGCGCAAGATTAATTTTGGCGTAGGCCTTTTCGACTAAGCGAGACATCTGGCGAGTCATCTGAATACGGTTCAATTGTGAATTTGCAAAGTTACTTCGTTTCAATTGATTGGCGTATCTTAACGAATTCTTTTCTAAAACAATCAAGGTCAATTCTTAAATCAACAATGGCTGTAACACCATCCGATGTACGACATATTGCCAAATTGGCACGGCTCTCCCTGAGTGAAACCGAAGAAATTTCGATGACAGACGAACTCAATTCCATTCTCAAGTATGTTGAAAAGCTTGATGAGCTTGATACGACCAATGTTGAACCCCTCATCACGATTGGCGATCGGGTTAATGTTTTAAGAGATGATATTCCACAGCCTTCACTTCCCACTTCAGAGGCTTTGAAGAATGCGCCGGATTCACAAGATCGCTTTTTCAAAGTGCCAAAAGTGATTAGCGGACAAGGGTCTTAACTTTGATGCGTTCAAAAAATCATTTCTCCCCTCTTAGTTCCAAAGAGCGATTTCCAAAGCGCGCCACTGAAACTCATTTCACCCATAAATTCAAACTCCTCATCGAATACGAAGGAACGAGATTTAGCGGTTGGCAGGTTCAGCCGCATGCGCCCACGGTTCAAGGTGAAGTAATGAATGCCATTTCTGAGTGTCTCGAAACAGAGCGGTTTGAATTCATCGGTGCTGGAAGAACTGACGCCGGTGTTCACGCCCTCGGCCAAGTCGCTCACTTGGCAATTTCATCAGAGATAATTCAGCGTTTGCCTAAAGAACTCCTTCAATTTCGTTATGCCTTAAACGACCGGCTTCCGCCCGATATCAACATCCTTAATCTATCGACTTGCCCAATCACTTTTCATGCGCGCCACAGCGCCGTTGCGCGAAGTTATCTTTTTCAAATCTCCCGCCGCCGAACTGCCTTCGGGAAAAAATTGGTGTGGTGGATTAAAGACGAGCTCGACTTGGATCGAATGATCGATGCTTCATCGCATTTTATCGGGCGTGTCGATTTCCGTCATTTCACCGACCGTGACCCTGAAGACGGCTCAACCCTCGTAGAAATGCAGCCGATTCAATTTGCTGAGTTTGGGGAGATGATCGTGATGCGTTTCACCGCTTCACATTTTTTATGGAAGCAAATTCGCCGCATGATGGGCGTGCTCGCCGAAGTCGGGCGTGGGAAGCTTGAGTCTAGTCATGTTGCAGATCTTCTTTTTCAACCCAATCCACTCGTCGCAAAACTAACCTCGCCTCCTTCCGGCTTATTTTTCGAAACTGCCTATTACGATGGCGATGAACTTCCAAGCGAGATCCACGCCCCATACGAACTTATGATGCAAGGTTGATGCTGAAATCGCCCTCATTCAATCCCTATAAAAATGTGTACTTTTCGGTTTAATCAATATTTATGCGCAGTACTTACATCAAAGGGTTTTTGCTCCTTTTCTTGGTGCTTGGAGCCGTGACGGTTTTCTACTTTACTCAAATTGTGATTGAGAAAATCAAGGATAAGCAAAAGCGCGAAGTTGGGCTTTGGGTGAAATCCATTAAACTCATTACAGAAACCGAAAACACCGAAGAACTCTCGTTTGTCTTTGGAGAAATTGTCTCGAATATCGATTTCCCCGTCATCCTCACCGATTCAGAGGGAGCACCGCTTACGTGGCGAAATGTTCATCTTGATTCATCTTTAAGCGAAGAAAGGCGAACCGTTATTCTCCGTTCTACGGTTGCCGATATGGATTCGCGGTATGAACCCATCGAAGTGAAACTTGGAGAAGGCTTCACACAATATGTCCATTACGGCGATTCTTCGCTCGTTGTGGCTTTGCGTATCGCGCCATTTGCAGCTGGGGCAGCCATCATCTTTTTTATCCTGCTTGCTTATTTTGGATTTATGTATCTCAAAAAAAGCGAAACTTCAAATATATGGGTTGGGCTTGCCAAAGAAACGGCACACCAATTGGGCACGCCGATTTCCTCCTTAATGGGTTGGGTTGAGCTTCTGAAAGAAAGTGTTGAGAATCCGGAGCGTCAAACACAAATTCTTTTTCAAATGCAAGCGGATATTCATCGGCTCAATCGAGTCGCGACACGCTTTTCGAAAATCGGGTCAAAAGGAACGCTGACAGCAGAAGACTTACTTTCACTCACCGAATCCGTCTTTGAATACTTTCGTCACCGCATCCCACAAATGCGAAAAAATATTCAACTGATTGCTGAGGAACCCGGCGAGAGCGATTCGCCAAAAGCGTTATTCAATCGTGAATTGATGGAGTGGGTACTCGAAAACTTGGTGAAAAATGCCATCGATGCCATCGACCAAAAAGAAGGTTCCATTACCGCAAAGCTATCTTACGACACGCATTTTGTTTTTCTCGACATCACCGATACCGGCAAAGGCATTGAAGCCAAAAACCGTCGTTACATCTTTCGCCCCGGATTCAGTACCAAAGA